>CAYNSZ010000227.1:1293-1551 GCA_964400075.1 uncultured Planctomycetia bacterium | reverse complement strand
TAAGACGTAGCCGTTACCCTAAACCGATACGGGCCTCGTTACCCTAACCGTTACCCCCGCCACCTTAACTTTTTATACAGGCGGGCCTGACGTATTACACTGCCGGCAGACAGGCGCGAAGGCGGATTAAAGGGTCAAGGTAACATTTTCCTTGCCGACCAAGGCGCTTACCTGTTCAAGCGCTTTCTCATTCAGGGCAATGTGAAAACTGTCGGCGGTCTTTATCTTTACCCCTTCTAATTTTGAATCTTTGATGCT
>CAYNSZ010000227.1:0-1270 GCA_964400075.1 uncultured Planctomycetia bacterium | reverse complement strand
CCTTTATTATCAAGGAAGATCTTCTTAAGTTTATCAAGCGACAAGCTGTTTTTTTCCACGGTAATCGTAGCGCGCTTGACCGTAGCCAGAGCCTTATCAATGGGTATGATTTCAGACGCAAGCACCTTGGCCACCTTGTCTTTGGCTTCAACGCTGCCTTTCAATACCACCACCGCTTTCTCCCGCAGGTATAAGGCTGAGGCTTCGAACAAACGGGGAAAAATAAAGACCTCGATAGCTCCACTTTCGTCCTCGACCTTGGCGATAGCCATGCGTTCTTTTTTCCTGCGGGTGGTAATAAATTTAATTTTATCGATGACCCCGCAGATGATGACCTCCTGATTCCGGGACTGTTCAGAGAGTTGGGCGATCTTCTGGCGGGCAAGATAGCCGGTCAGGCCGGAATAACAAAGCAAAGGGTGGCCGGTAACGTAAATCCCGAGGAGCGATTTTTCAAAATTCAGAAGCTCAAGCAGGGGCCACTCTTCAATCTCCGGGATTTTTTCCTCCTGAGGGGTGGAAGAAAACAGCATAAGCTGGGAATCGTCTTTTTTCCTGCCGCCTTTAGCTAAGAGTTTATCCAGCAAAGTCATCATCTGAGCGCGGCGCAGGCCGAAAGAATCCATAGCCCCGGATTTAATAAGGCTTTCCATGACTTTCTTGTTGACAATCCGGGAATCGACTCGCTCGCATAAATCGAAAATACTTTCAAAGGACTTCTCTTTGCGGGTCTGAATAATGTTTTCAAGGGCTGCCGTTCCCACATTCTTGATAGCCAAGAGCCCAAAACGGATATTGTTATCGTCAGTGACGGTGAAATTCGCGAAGCTGGTGTTAATATCCGGGGCAAGGACCTTCAGCTTCATACGATGCGCTTCGCTGACATACTCAACCACCTTATCGGTATTATTTCGCTCGCTGGTCAGCAGAGCCGCCATGAACTCAACCGGGAAATTTGCCTTTAAGTACGCGGTGCGATAGGAAATGAGCGCGTAGGCGGTTGAATGGCTCTTGTTGAAGCCATAACCGGAAAAGTAGTCTATGAGGTCGAAAATCTGACCGGCCAGGTTCTGGGGAATGCCGTTTTTACGGCAACCCTCAAGGAACAAATTGCGCTGCTCATCCATGATTTCAGGGATGCGCTCGCGCACCATCTCATTGTGCTGCTTGGTGATGGTCTCTGCTTCTTCGAGAAGCGCAACAGCACGTGCCTTCAGAGCCAATGCGGTATCGACCGCTTGTCGCAGTCGGGTCTTGACGTCGCTCATAG
>CAYNSZ010000226.1:0-1594 GCA_964400075.1 uncultured Planctomycetia bacterium | reverse complement strand
CCGAAACAGTGCGTAGTTCCAGCCATTGCTACTTGTGGTTTCAAAAACGGCAAATGCGTCATCTGAACTTCGTGTATGTAATTTTCTTTCAGGATTGATAGTTCCAATCCCCACATTACCATCTACTACTAAATCCGCATCCGCATTAATTTGGTTCGCACAACTATTCGGTGGCCAGCAATACTCACCGGCATTCGCGACGTAATCATCTCCGATAGCCACACGCGCGCTGCGCAACTCCTGATACACCCCGAACGGCGCCGGGTAGTAAGTGGTAAGGGTAATGGTTTCCTGGGCGAAGGCGGGCAGGGAAATGATGCAGAGGGCACAAAGGACTGAGAACGCTGTTTTCATGGTCTCCTCCTTGTTATGCGGCGGGTATTGATAGTCCATTCAATTCTACCATGATACGTGCAAGAAAAAAAGTGAATTTGACAGGATTAATATACAAAGCTGCTAGGATAGTAGGCACGGTTAATGAGGAATTCGAACGGTTGCCAAGGGTTGAAGAAATCGTAGCAGAAAGGATGAAGCTGTCACAAGTCTTTCAATATTTCCGCCAGAGGCGGACCCGCCTCAATAAAAAATTATGGTGGCGGGCAAGGGCTGATAATATGTGATATAAAACGGGCGGCCCCTCAAGAACGCCGGTATATAATGTATACCGCGTTAAGTGTTTTAGAGCGCCGGCAAAATGCCGCGCTAAATAAAGGGAGGTAACCGCCCATGAATTACGTAGGTGTTGATTTGCACAAAGAACGTTCCTGGTTTTACGTTATGGATGAATTGGGAAACAAGCTTGACAGTAAAAGTATATCAAACCGGCCGGATGAATTAAAGCGTTACTTGTCAGGCATACTGCGGCCGTTTTCTCTGGCTGTAGAAGCGACATACAACTGTTACTTTTTTATGGACATAGCCCTGACGCATACCGACCGAGCATATCTGGCCGACTCTTACGAGTTGAAGGCTTTCGCCAAACGCCATAAAAAGACCGACAAAATAGACGCTAAGCTTATCGCCGACATTCTGCGCAAAGGGTATCTACCTACGGTAGTCATGCCGGATGAAGAAACCCGCAAGATTAGGGCTATATTGCGTTACCGCATAAATCTGGTCCATGACCGCTCACAGAACATTCACCGTCTAAAATCATTTTTGGACAAACTCGGACAAGATTCCAGCGGCGATTTTACAACCTACAAATGTCTTAATACCCTTGATTATTCGTGTTTACCGCAAGAGTATCAAAAAATCGTAAGCGGATATGTAGAGCGTATCACAGATCTGACCGGCAAGATATACGATATTGAAAAATTTATCAAAGAACAAGCATCTAAAGACCAGGATATTGTTAATCTTATCAGCGTGCCAGGGTTAGATTATTTCAGCGCGGCCTTGATTAAAAGTGAAATCATCGATGTTGACAGGTTCCCCTGTTTTGAAAGGCTTTGCGCCTATGCCGGGCTCGCCCCCAAGGTCAGCCAAAGTGCAAATAGGTTAAACCGCGGCCCCCTAAATACCAATCGGAGAAAATATCTGCAGTGGATTTTACTGGAAACCGTATGGCATTTCATCCGCAAACAACCGGATA
>CAYNSZ010000225.1:0-1645 GCA_964400075.1 uncultured Planctomycetia bacterium | reverse complement strand
TATGAATCCCGTTAGAAGTCTCAGAGAACGGGCATATATGGCGGCAACGGTGATCAATATCATACAGGAGGATTTCTAACGGGATGAATAACATATCCACCCCCTACCCCCGCCGCCGGGGGACATTTAAGGATTGACTGGCCTGTTTGGCATTATTGCTTGTAATACCTTGCCGGAGCGGGTGAAAAACATGGCATGGTTGTTGCTGTATCCATTACGCAAAAAAGACATAATAAGGTTGATTATTTTTCAAAAAACTCTTGACAGGCCTTTTTCCCTCTGTTAGCTTCGTCCCAATGTATCCTGCAATTATTTTGGTTGCCGGATATTAATGAAGTGGCCTTTAAAAGAAATGCCCGTTTTTTTAAAGGCGGATTTTTTTGACTCTTTTAAATTATTAAGGAGGAAAAAATGAAGAGATTTTGGTTAGTATTGCTTGCGCTGGGGCTGGTTATGGCCTTCAGTGCGTCGGTCTTCGCGGCCGATGTAAAGTTTTCCGGCTCTTTCTATGCGGCCGGAGTGTATCAGGATAAAACAACGTTTAAAAAAGACACCTCAGACCAGGGTCCCAGCACGGCGTTTTATTATCAACAACTGCGCGTGAATATGGAATTCATCGCCTCGCCGGCTTTGAAGCTGGTTACCCGTTTTGACGCTCTGGAAAGAGTCTGGGGCGGAGCGAGAAGCGCATCCGGTACCGTGGGGGAACCCGGATCTTCAGGAACCCGCGCTGAAAATGAAAACATCGCTTTTGATCACGCCTACATCTTCTATGCCTCTCCCATCGGTATTTTTACCGTCGGTTATCAAGATGATAAAGCCTGGGGTACCGTGTTTAGTGATAACACCTATTCCGTGGGTAAAATCACTTACAAGTTCGTGAAGATGCCCTTTATCGTAGGCTTGCAAATGGGCAAAACTACGGATAATAGCAGAACCGCTTACAATACTGCTGCCACCGCCACCGACACTGATGCTGATTTTTATACAGCCTATGGCGTCTTTTTGTGGAAGGGCGGCCAGGTTGGTCTTCTGGGAAGATACGACAAGTCTCGCATCTACAGACAGGCTGCTAATTTCTCGACCGATGCTTACGCTATCGTACCCTATGTCAAAGCCAAGATTGGCCCCGTCGCTGTTGAGGCGGAAGTTAATTACCTCTTTGGCAAAGCAAGAGACTACGAAACAGCTACGCAAGATATCAAGTATGATCAATGGAATGCGTATCTTGACGCATTGGCCGATTTCGGCATGTTCTATGTCGGCGGCACCCTTGCCTGGGTTTCCGGCGATGATACCGGCACCGCAGACAAAAAGGAAGGCGGCACGCTTAACGGCGGTGCAGATTGGAATCCCTGCTTGATTCTGTTCAACTGGGATAGATATTTCTGGGCGGGCACCATTGCCAGCGAAGGCGGCACAGCCAACACGGGCGGTTCGATGGAGAACGCTTATTTTGGCCAGCTTCGCGCCGGCGTGCGTCCGATTGCTCAATTGGATATCCAGGGATCGGTTGCTTATGCTAAAGCTGATAAGCTCCCGGCCGGTTATCTGGAGAAAGATTACGGCGTCGAAGTGGACGTAACCGCTACTTACAAAATCACCAATAACCTCTCCTATATGCTGGGTGTGGGTTATCTCTTCA
>CAYNSZ010000224.1:0-1655 GCA_964400075.1 uncultured Planctomycetia bacterium | reverse complement strand
GCCTCCGCTATATATGCAGGAAATTATCAACGATAATTTCCTGCTATCCGGCGGGGTAATCGACACGCATTAATACGCGGGTCGATTAAAATAAGTTTTTAAGATGTTAATGAGACTGCGGTTCGGTGTAAACCGCTCGGTTTTCCAGAAATCGGCTATGTGCTTTTTTTCTTTTGCCCAGTGCAAAAGATATGTTTCCCATCCTGCCACCAGCCCCTGCCGGTTGATGTACTTGTTATCGGCAATGGACTGGAAGAGCCCGTCGGGAAACAAATATTGGGCGACTGCTTTGTAGGTCCAGTAGGTGTATCCGAAACCGTAATCCTCAAAGACCCTTAAAATTCCTTCGAGCCACTTGAGCTCTCCCCAAAAACCGCCCCTCCAATTGATGCCGAATTCACCCACAAACATATCTACCTGATTGCGGCGGCAAAACTGGGCATACGGCTTGAGGTATCGATGCAGCTTTTTGCTATCCCAGAAGTCAGCGTTGATTCTTCCGGGAAAACGCTGGAGAGGGGTAAAATTAAACGTATACTCAAGCGGCAAGTAGGCATGGATACTTACCGCGACGTTCTGCGCAAGCAACGGCTGGAGAAAATCAATCTGCTGAGCCCAGTGATTGCCTTCGAGGATGACCAGGTGCCGGCTGTCAATGGCTGCAATGCGATGGATAAGCTCTTGATACAACGCCGATAATACGCTGGTATCCCGGCCTGGCAAAACCGGTTCATTGAGTACGTCATAGCCTACCAGCGCAGGCTCATCCCGGTAGCGGTCAGCTATCGCCTCCCACCAACATACGGTGCGCCGGCGGCACTCTTTATCCCGCCAAAGGTCTGCCACGCCTGAGCTGTCCGCGTGCCAGTCGCAGTTCTGCCCTCCGCAGGCGGCGTGCAAATCAAGTATGATTCCAAGCTTATACGCCTTAGCCCAGGAAAAAACATTATCGAGATACTTGAGTCCCTCTTCGCAGTATTGGTAAGGACGCCGCTCGATAAGGCGATAATGAAACGGCACCCGCAGGCACCGCGCTCCCAGAGCAGCGATACGCTTGAAATCTTCGCGGGTAATAAAAGTTTCGCGAAAGCGTTCCTGGAATTCATCCAGCTCCTTTTTCCCGAAACAACGGATAAAGCGACGCTTGAAAACGCTCTCGGCGATATTCCTGCCGCCGAGGATATAACCCTCCATGAGGAGCCAGCCGCCCAGATTAAAGCCTTTTATTTTTATTCCGTTAAAGATCATACAATCTTCTTAGATAGTTTGTGCCATCCAGGACATCCTCAAATATTTTTTATAAATACAGAGATGATCGTTCTTCCAACGACTATGCAGGATCCTGCGTATCGGTACACAGTCGAATTTCTCACCCCTCAGGGTTTGGCGCTCGCCAAAGCGCTGCTCATAAACAGTGCAACTAAACCTACCCTGGCTATCCCGCTTCAGATGGCGGCAGGGGTCGTCGTAGGCACCGCAGCAGGAACCGCAACAGATGCATAAAGCCTCCCAAACACGCTCTCGGACGGTGAAATACTCCTGCATCTGTTCTGGGGATAGCTGTCCGGGCATAGGCCATATTATACCAAATTCCCTTTAAATTACAAAAATTCAAAAAAAACACTATTTCTACCTGCCTTATCCAGCCTTCAAAG
>CAYNSZ010000223.1:0-1708 GCA_964400075.1 uncultured Planctomycetia bacterium | reverse complement strand
TTATGAATTCGATACTGAAACCATTCGTAGGCGCGTGGGCACGGTTTTCGCGCTGCCCCTGCCCTTGCCGCTTTCTATATTCGATAATGTGGCCTATGGCCCGCGCATGAATGGAATACGAAATAAAAATAAACTTATCCCCATCGTTGAAGATTCCCTGAAAAAAGCCTATATCTGGGATGAAGTAAAGGACAGATTATCAGAGTCAGCTTTCAAATTATCCGGAGGCCAGCAGCAGCGCCTGTGTATTGCCAGGACTCTTGCCGTTGGGCCGGAGGTGATTTTATTTGATGAGCCCTGTTCAGGCCTTGACCCCATATCCACGGCCAAAGTCGAAGAGACCATGCTTGTGCTCAAGAAGGATTACACGATTGTGTTAGTGACCAATAATGTCAAGCAGGCCGCGCGCGTGGGCGCGCGCACGGCTTTTTTCCTCAGTGGTGAGCTTATCGAAATCGATGCGACCGATAAAATCTTTACTGCCCCAAAGGATCAGCGAACCGATGACTATATCAGAGGCAAATTCGGATAAACCTAAAATTTTGGTCAATGATTTGAATCTGTGGTACGCCGACTTTCAGGCGCTCAAAGGTATTTTCGCTTCTTTTCAGGAAAAAAAGATCACGGCCATTATCGGCCCTTCGGGCTGCGGTAAGTCCACTTTACTGCGGGTTTTTAATCGCATGAACGACTTGATCGAAGGCGTGCGTACGAGCGGCGAGGCCTTTATTGATGGCTTAAACATTATCGATGCTGTGGCTTCTGGGAGAAAAAATCAGGGCCGTCTGCCAGTAGACCTCATTGCGCTTCGTAAAAAAGTAGGGATGGTTTTTCAACGGCCGAATCCTTTTCCCTTGTCGGTGTATGAAAATATCGTTTTTGGCGAGAAAATTCATAGCGGCCGCGCGAACAAAAGCAGGCTGGATGAGATGGTCGAGATGAGCTTAAAAGAGGTTCTATTATGGGATGACCTGAAAGATAAACTGCGCCGGTCGGCGTTAAACCTTTCCCTTGAACAGAAGCAGAGGTTGTGCATCGCCAGGCTTATCGCCGTAAAATCCGATACCCTCTTAATGGATGAACCCTGCTCAACCCTGGACCCGCAGTCTACGGCAAGGATCGAGGAGCTCATGCGCGAGCTCAAACATAATTACACGATTATTATTGTAACCCATAACATGCAGCAGGCGGCGCGCGTTTCTGATGAAACCGGATTTATGCTTTTGGGAGAACTGATAGAGTTCGGTAAGACTGACGCTTTGTTCACTAATCCCAAAGACCGGCGGACCGAAGATTATATTACCGGACGATACGGGTGAGGCTACTCGTAATGCATTACGCTTTACACTTTACACATTACACGTTACTTTAAAGGGGGTGCATAGCAATGATACGGCATTTTGACGAGGAATTGCAGGATTTAACTAAAGATATTTTGAAAATGGCAGGCATGGTCCAGGAGGCGATACGCAAATCAATCGAGGCTTTAAAGAAACGCGACAGAAAAGAAGCCCAGCAGGTCATCGATGCCGACGACGCGATTGATGAATTGGAATTAAAGATTGACGAGCAGTGTATTGATCTGATAGCGCTCCATCATCCCATGGCCGGAGACTTGCGCTTCATTGCTACCGGCATGAAAATAAACGCCGAACTCGAGCGTATCGCTGATATGGCCGTGGACATTTGCCAGCGGGTTTTAGAGCTG
>CAYNSZ010000222.1:0-1710 GCA_964400075.1 uncultured Planctomycetia bacterium | reverse complement strand
AAACTCAATTACTCCCCGCGGCCAAACGCCTTCGGCGTTTGCGCGGGGCTCTCCTGCGCTCTTTGAGCTTCGGAGAAGTCTCTCCGTAGTCACACCCGCCGCCAGAGGCGGCGAGGCCTACGAAGGAGAATATTCGGCGGAGGAGAATAAAGTCTGCCGCTGGCCGGTGCTTGTTTTTTAGCCTACACCCAGAGATTCTTATCAAGGCTACGGTACTGGACCGCTTCGGATATATGCTCAGGGCCTATGGCCTCACTTCCCGCCAAATCAGCGATGGTGCGGCTGACCCTTAATATTTTATCGTGGGCGCGGGCGCTGAACCGGAAATGCTCAAGCGCACCGGCAAGTATAGTTTTCGCCTCGGGACCGAGCGTGCAATAGGCACGCATCGTCTGCGGTGACATCTGGGAATTAAAAAAAATCTTTTCCCTGTGAAAACGGTCGCGCTGGATTGCGCGTGCCGCCTCTACCCTTCCTTTGATGCAGGCTGAAGCTTCGGAGTCGCCGCCCTCAGCGAGTAGGTCGCGGCTTTTCAGCTCTGGTAATTCAACGTGGATATCAATTCGGTCTAGCAGGGGGCCGGAAATCTTATTCCGGTATTTTTGAATCTGGTAACTGCCGCAATGGCAGGCCCTGCTGTTTGAACCGAAGTAGCCGCAGGGACAGGGATTCATGGCCCCGATGAACAAGAATCGGCAGGGATACTGGACCTGCTGTTTGGCCCGGCTGATATTGACTACCCCGTCCTCCAAGGGTTGGCGCAAACCTTCCAGGCTATCACGCCGGAATTCTGCGAGTTCGTCGCAGAAAAGAACTCCCCGATGGGCGAGGGTTACTTCTCCAGGCCTGATAGCTGCCCCACCTCCGACCAGTGAAACCGCGGAAGCGGTGTGGTGGGGCGAACGGTAGGGCCGGATTTTCATCAAGGGTTGATCTTTATCCAGGCAACCGGCGACGCTATAAATTCTGGTAACCTCTAAGATTTCTTCCCACTCCATATCAGGAAGTATGGTGGGCATGCGCCGGGTAAGCATGGTCTTGCCGACACCGGGAGGGCCGATCAAAAGCAGGTTATGCATGCCTGCCGCAGCCACCTCCAGGGCCCTGCGAGCGCACAGCTGTCCCTTGACTTCAGAAAAATCAACTCCGTAGTCCTGCCGGCTTAAAAGCCTCTCCCCGTCAACTACATGCGCTGGTTTTTCGTTCATGCCGGATAAAAACGAGACGGCGTCGGAAAGGCTCTTCACCGCGTATACCTCAAGCCCCCTGACCAGAGACGCTTCATTAGCATTTGCCGCCGGGACGATGAGTTTCTTGTTTTCTCTTTTAGCATGGAGAGCCATAGGGAAAATCCCCCGGACAGGCCGCACCTCTCCCTGCAAGGATAATTCGCCCAAAATAATAAAGTCAGCTGTCTGTAACAGTGCCTGATGAGATGCGTTCATGAGGCCCAGAGCTATAGCTAAATCAAAATGCGTGCCCTCTTTCTTAATGTGGGCGGGGGCAAGATTGACAGTAATCCGCTGGGCAGGAAAAGTAAAGCCGCTGTTTTTCACAGCTGAGCGGACACGATCACGGCTTTCTCTAACCGCGGTATCTAATAAGCCTACTAAGGCAACCGCCGGAAGACCACGGTGGACATCGACTTCCGCTTCAACGGTAAACGTTTCTAGCCCGGCGTAGCCGAGCGTAAGGATCTTTGAGACCATG
>CAYNSZ010000221.1:0-1773 GCA_964400075.1 uncultured Planctomycetia bacterium | reverse complement strand
TACCAGGAAATCCTCACTGACCCTTCTTACAAAGGTCAGATCGTGGCCATGACCTATCCGTTAATCGGCAATTACGGAATCAATGCTGAAGATGCCGAGTCGCGTTCGCCGTTCGTTTCAGGATTCATCGTGCGGGAGTTGAGCCGCCTTTCCAGCAACTGGCGTTCGCAAATCCATCTAGCCGATTATCTCAAAGCACATAATATCATGGGCATTGAGGGTATTGATACCCGTAGCCTTACCCGCCACATTCGCCTTGCCGGAGCCATGAAAGCGGTGATGTCCACGGATGATTTGGATGAGCAATCCTTGCGTCGTAAAGCCCAAGCCAGCCCCGGCCTCATCGGCAGGGATCTCGTACAGGAGGTCACCTGCAGTAAGCCTTACTACTTCAGCGAAAGCGGGGAAACGAAAATCGTCGTGATTGATTGTGGAGTAAAATTCAGCATCTTGCGCAGGCTTAGCCAGCGCGGCTGCCAAGTCCTGGTCGTGCCGGCAGGGATTTGCGCCGAAGAAATCCTTAAAGAAAATCCCGATGGGGTAGTTATATCGAACGGCCCGGGCGATCCGGCGGCTGTTACCTATGTTGTTGAACAGGTTAAAAAACTTCTCGGCAAAGTCCCTTTGTTTGGGATCTGCCTCGGCCAGCAGATGCTGGGACTGGCCTTGGGCGGTTCGACCTACAAATTGAAATTCGGCCATCACGGCGCAAACCACCCCGTAAAGGATTTGCGCAGCGGCAGAGTTTCCATAACTGCCCAGAACCACGGCTTCTGTGTCGATGCCGATAGCTTGAAGAATGTGGATTTGGAAATTACCCATATCAATCTCAATGACCAGACGCTTGAAGGGATACGCTTGAAGAGGATGCCGGTCTTTGCAGTACAGTTTCATCCTGAGGCAGGCCCCGGTCCCAACGACGCCGCTTATTTATTCGATGAATTCATTGCGCTCATGGAAAAAAATAAATGTTAGCAGCTTTTCGTTTACCGTTTACCGCTAACCGTTTACCGAAAAGAATATCATCACGATACACGGTAAACGGTACACGGTACACGATAACTATGAGTGATTCTATTATCTAAAGCAATGCCCAAACGCACTGACATCAAAAAAATCCTCATAATCGGTTCAGGCCCCATTGTCATCAGCCAAGCCTGCGAGTTTGATTATTCCGGCACCCAGGCCTGCAAGGCCCTCAGAGAGGAAGGCTTTGAGATAGTTTTGGTAAATTCCAACCCCGCGACCATCATGACTGATCCCCAGATAGCCGACGCCACCTATATAGAGCCGATTACCGCTGAGGTGGTGGAAAAAATTATTATTAAGGAAAAGCCCGACGCGCTTCTTCCTACCCTGGGCGGACAGACCGGCCTTAATACCGCCATGCAGCTGGCTGAGCGGGGGATTCTTGAGAAATACAACGTCCGTATGATTGGCGCCGATTACCACACCATAAAGAAGGCGGAAGACAGGCTGGAGTTTAAAAAAGCCATGCTCAAAATCGGGCTCGACTTGCCCCGGAGCACATTGGCCCATTCTCGGGAAGAGGCCAGGGATGCTTTGAAGGCGATAGGCCTTCCGGTTATCATCAGGCCGAGCTTTACCCTCGGCGGCACCGGCGGAGGGATTGCCGTAACTGAAGAAGAATTTGAAAAAATTGCCGCCCTTGGCCTTAAAAGCAGCATGGTGGGCGAGGTCCTCATCGAGGAATCAATCGCCGGCTGGAAAGAATATGAGCTTGAGGCCATGCGGGATAAAAAAGACAACGTG
>CAYNSZ010000220.1:399-1807 GCA_964400075.1 uncultured Planctomycetia bacterium | reverse complement strand
GCCCTCGCCATTCACCAGCATTGCGCGCAACTCCTGCGGCCGCACCTCGATGCGTAAAAGATATGGCTGAGCGGTTACGGCAACAGGTTCACGCGCTAATATGCCGCGCCGGGCTGCATAAGCACTTACACTCTGGGCCAACAGGCAAGGCTTGCTGCGGTTTGCCAGAAGGATGTTTCCCTGCCGTGCCAGTGTATGAGAGAAAACTTCCAACAAAGCCGGATACTCCTGCTGCAGAGCAAAAACAGCGCGGTGTTGTGCCTCGAAATAACTATAGCCAAAGATTGTCTGCAAGGCTGATTGAAAGACCAACGCTTCAACTGCCGGCGGTCCTCTTTGCAAAAGTTCCTGCGCCAGCAGCCGGGAGGAAAGATAAATCACTAATCTTTGATTTCCCGCCCAGCGAGAAGTTATAAATACTGCCGGCGCCTCTGGCAGGATACGCGTAAGAGAAAAAAAGACAACCGGCACATCGAGCGCGGAAAAAGTAAATAGCCGGAATTCCAATTCCTCTCTTACTGCCCCTTCGCGAATCGCTTGCTCAATTGCCTCCTTGGTCTGAGGCAGCATGCCATCGGCGGCAACTCCAGTAGAGCCTACGGCAACTGGTGGCTCGGAATACCCACGAGGCGCTCTTAACGCTGCCGACTCTTCTAATGCTGCTTCTGCGTCTTCTGATGACGAATCTACAACTCCTTCATTTATTACGACTGGCAAAGCAAAAAACTCCTGTAAGGCGTAGTGCTCTGCCCCATATTCCTTCTCAGTCATATAATCAGCCAGCCGGTGGTTTAAAGTCAGCTCCTCTACCTCCTCGTGGAAGGCAATGGCGTCAAGCATATACCTTAATTGCCGCGGGTAGTGCGTTTTAAGCGCGTTCGCTAATTCACCAGAGGAAAAAACAATGCGGAACTCGCCCCTATCTATCAAGGAAATAATAAACGGTATGCCTACCGGCGCAACATCGCCCCAGAAGCTGATAGCGTAAAAACGAATCGGCAGGCCGCAGGCAGTGCCGCGCTGGCTGCTCAAATCTCCCAGCGCAGAAACTGTGATACGCTGCTCCCGCAGCATAAACCGCAGATATTCCAATTCCCGCTGCTCTAAATTTCCGAGATAACCAAAGCGGTGGTACATAGAGTCGGCTTTAACGGCTGCTGGGTCGCGGGGTTTTCCCACTCTACTTTCCCTGACGACTGTCTGCACAGCCTGAGACAGTTGCTCTTGGTGCTGATATTGCCCGTCACAGACAAACGCTTCAAGCAGCGTGTTCTCCGCATGGGTAAGACCAAAAAGCGCTCCTATCTCACGGATCAGTACTCTCCTCAAGAGAACAGGATTATCGACAATACCAGGATCAACCACCACCCAGCGCTGCTGAAAAGGAGTGACATCAACGAAAGCGTAG
>CAYNSZ010000220.1:0-380 GCA_964400075.1 uncultured Planctomycetia bacterium | reverse complement strand
TCAAAGACCTTATTAAGCTTCGTGGGGCCGGCGCGCAAATGCCCGGCTTCGACAATGCTCCGGATAAAGGCATCTTGAATTCCTAAAGCAATAAGTCTATTGCGGTCTTCTTTCTTAATACCTCCAACCTGATCAAGCAGCGGTAATTTCCACCGCAGGCCTCTTCGGAATTTCTCAAGTTCTAGAGTCCTGGCTGCACTCAACGGTAGGCCATCGCGGGTATAAGTAGAATCGCCAACTGTTAAGAAAGACAAACCGGCTGCGACAGCCAGAAGCCCCGCCAGGCCTATCAGGCCCACCTGGACGCGCTGGAGCGGGCCCGCGCCGAGACCACGTCGTTTCCGTTGGCCGAGCAGATCGCCCAGGCCCGCGATCGCGCC
>CAYNSZ010000219.1:892-1816 GCA_964400075.1 uncultured Planctomycetia bacterium | reverse complement strand
AACACTTTGAGCTGACGGATAAGCTGGCCGTGGGCAAACCGACAAACATGATGAAATCCATTCAGGCTATGCTGAGCAGCAATATCGTCAGCCTATAAACGTGAGGGAAACGAACTCAATCCGTCTTCTTGGGGAACCAGCCTGACCTTCTTGCCCACCAGAAAGCGAGACCAGTGGCTAAAATAGTTGACCCCACCAGGAGGGCTACATACCAGCCTCTGTCAGCCGGAGTCATGGCAAAAGCAGTATTACCGAAGACAGTGGCCAGCGTGTTGGGCACCAGTACTGCGGTGCCCAATATAGTCAAATAAGTCATAATCATCGCCATGCGGTTGTTAAGAACCTGCAGCTGATTGTTGTAAATCGATTGTAATACCTCCAGCCCGGAAGCCAGTACTTCGGATAGATGCTCGGCCAGGCCGATTTGCTGCTTTACGTCTTCAGCCAGCATGCCCATTTGTTCCAATATATGTGTATCGTCAGAAATAATCTCGGCGTCCCCGTAACGCACATCATGTAACGCATCAACCGTCTCCCACAGCGCATTCAGGTAGCTGATGAGCGCATGTTTCATGCCGTAAATCTCCGGCCCAAGTATAGCGCGCGGAGTCTCCGGGTCCATCAGCCGCTTGTTCAACGCATCGCCATGTTCCTCAATCTGGCGCAGGTGCTCGAAATTCCGGTCGTTGTTCTGGTCGACAATGCGGATAAGCAGCGTGGTCAGCTTATCTTCAGGTGAAGCATCGATAGGTATTTTACGCAGCACTTTAGCGGAATACCGGCGCAGGCGGCTGAACCTGCGGTCTACATCCACCGGGTGAATGGTGAGAATGAGGTTTTTTCTCAGGAGGAGAAGGGTGGTGTGGGTCTGTACGTCGGGGTGTTCATGCAGTCGAATCTGAATTGAAGGGAGCTTCAGCCCCA
>CAYNSZ010000219.1:0-852 GCA_964400075.1 uncultured Planctomycetia bacterium | reverse complement strand
ATTCTCCGCTGAGCGACGCAATAAGCTGGTCGCTGAATCCGAGAAGCGTGCCGCCGATGCAGGCTTCTTTTTCAAAATCGGTGGTGCGGAAATCTACCCAGGCAATGACAGCGCTGCTGAGTATCTCCAGAATGCCAGCCGGTGAATCGGCTTCATCTGTGAACATGCTGCCGTCGGCGCATATAGCCGCACAGAACCAACCTTTCTGGTAGGTCTCGTTGCCGTTGTGATTTTCTCCAAAACAAGTTTTTTGGCTAATAAGGAGTTCTTTTTCCACGTCACTTTCCTTATTCGCAGTGACAACTGCGGCGCGCTTCCGGCTTACTGTATTTTTTACCATCTGTTTCCTGCCGAATTATGGCAGGCAAAACAGCATGAGTCAAGCCCCAACCAATTTCCAAAAATATTTGGTAGCGGAAAAGTAAATAGGCCTATAAAAGCCTGTGCAGCAGCGCCCCGGAAAAATTTATCGCTTGGTATATTGAGGTGCTTTGCGGGCGCGCTTGAGACCGTACTTCTTACGCTCTTTAATCCGAGCGTCGCGGGTCAGCAAGCCCTCCTGACGCAGCAGAGGCTTGAACTGCTCGTTAGCTACCACCAGAGCTCGCGCAATGCCGTGTCGGATAGCCTCAGACTGACCCGTAGTGCCGCCGCCGGTCACCTTAACTTCAACATTAAACTTGCCTATGGTGTCGGTAGCCTTAAAAGGATGCTCAACATTGCGGCGATGTTCAAGGCGAGGGAAAAAATCCTGGTACGGCTTACCATTGACCATAATCTCTCCCTTGCCAGAGAAAAGCTTCACCTGCGCAATGGCGCACTTGCGCTTGCCTGTGCCACGGTCATATGTCT
>CAYNSZ010000218.1:0-1853 GCA_964400075.1 uncultured Planctomycetia bacterium | reverse complement strand
CAATATGCCTGAGGCACAGCATCCTTATAGATATAGCCTTCTTTCAGAAGCTTAAGGAAAATATCATGAGTGGTCTGGGCATGGTTAGCCGTGCCGGTGGCAGTAAACAAGTCCCAGGATATGCCCAGTTTACGCCAGCAATCGAGAAACTCCTTCTGATATTTGCTTACGATTTCCTGAGGCGACTTTTTCTCCTGCTCGGCGCGCAAAGTGATGGGCGTCCCATGCTGGTCGCTGCCCGAAACCATCAATACTTTACTGCCCTTAAGGCGATGATACCGGGCAAAGATGTCCGCCGGCAGGTATGCCCCGGCGATATGTCCCAGATGAAGTGGGCCATTAGCATAAGGCCAGGCAACACCGATAAAAATAGTCTCAGCCAATTTTATGAATCTCCAAGTCTATATGTCATTCTGAGCTTGTCGAAGAATCTCAGCTATCCTTTCCGCTCATTCTGAGCTTGTCGAAGAATATACCTTTTGACTTTCATAAGATTACGGAGATTCTTTCAGATTACAACGATAATCGCCGAAATCTTTTAAATATCGTCGTAATCTTTCCAATTTTGACCTGTACTTTTGGCCTTTAACTTTATTCCCCCGCTCATCCTGAGCTTGTCGAAGGATCATTCTGAGCCTGAATCTGTACCTGATGGGAAAAAGGTCAGCACCTTTTCGCCCTTTTCCTTTACATGAGCGGCGTAGCCTTTGATTAAACAACATTCTACGCAGAAACGCGACTTCTCTCCTTCTTTCTCCTCCATGACCAGATACCTCTCTCCCGGCTCGATAGGGCGCTGACACTTATCACATTTGATTTCGCCTGCAGAAACACATCCTCGATTCATTCTCAATCTCCTTTAGCCACCTTTAACCACGCTTGATAAAGCTTTTTTTTCGATATACCACTGGCCTCAGACAGCTGAGCTACTGCTTCCTTAGCACCCGCTCCCTGCCTGTAAAGCCTGTGCAATTCACTTTCGATTTGCCGGTCAACCTCAGACTGCTGTCTCGCTTTACCCTCAATTACCAGGGTAAACTCACCCCTGGGCTGAGCAAAATGCTCTATTGCCTGGCTCAATCTGCCCCGGAAAACTTCCTCATAAACCTTGGTAAGCTCACGGCAGACGGCCGCTTTTCTGTCCCCAAAGACTTCCAGAGCATCATTCAACGTTTCCAAAATCCGATGCGGAGCTTCAAAAACAACCATAGTCCGCGGTTCATCAGCCACTGACTTGAAAAGGCGCCGCCTGGCTCCCTGGCGACGGGGCAAAAATCCCAGGTAAAGAAACTGGTCAGTCGGCAGCCCGGAAACTACCAGAGCCGTAATCACCGCCGAGGCGCCGGGAACGGGCACCACGGAAATCCCGCGCTCGATAGCCGCAGCGATAAGCTCATAGCCGGGGTCGCTCAATCCCGGCATGCCCGCTTCGGAGACCAGCGCCACGTCTTTTTCCTTAAGGCAGCCCAGGATATAACCTAGCTTAGCCTTTTTGTTATGCTCGTGGTAGCTGGTCAGCGGCGTCTTTATATCATAAAAATTAAGCAACTGGCGTGCGGTACGCGTATCTTCGGCAGCAATCAACTTCACCTGTTTCAACAGACGCAAAGCCCGCAGAGAGATATCTTCCAAATTGCCAATCGGTGTAGCTACGACATAAAGTGATGGCACAACTTAATCGCCCTAATTATAGCCCACCTTCGTTAGCTGGTCTAGCCCGTCATCCCTGAAATCTTATTTCCCTTGACTTGAAGTCCTCATCTTTGCTATAGTCTGCAAAATAACTGCGGACAGAAATATGGCGGCACCAAAAATCAAAAACATGGAACGCGCTTACGGCTTTGAAGAAGTCG
>CAYNSZ010000217.1:772-1875 GCA_964400075.1 uncultured Planctomycetia bacterium | reverse complement strand
AAGCCCAAGTACAGCTTTTGCATTCAGAAAATAATGGGTGTATAATACATCCCCATGCTTACTATTGCCCTGGCACAGATTAACGCGACCGTCGGCGATATTGCCGGCAATACCGCTTTGATAATCGATTCCATCAAAGCTGCCAAAAATGCCGGAGCTGACATAGTGGCGTTTCCGGAGCTTGCCGTGGCCGGTTATCCTCCCGAAGACCTTCTGCTTAAGCCCCATTTTGTTTCAAAAAATAGAACCGCTTTAAAAAAGATACAATCCCACTGTAGCGACATAGCCGCCCTGGTGGGATTTGTCGACAGCCAGCGGGAAAAGATTTATAATTCCTGCGCCCTCATCTACAACGGGAAAATCATTGATACCTACCGCAAGCGCAAGCTTCCCAACTACGGCGTATTTGATGAACAACGTTATTTCGCCTGCGGCCAGGCCTTATCCATCTATGAGTTTAAGGGCCATCGTTTCAGCGTGACTATCTGCGAAGATGTCTGGGGGGAGGAGATCATCGGAGCTTTAAAAAACAAAAATCTTGATTTCATTATTAACATATCCGCTTCGCCCTTTCATCTGGGTAAGATGCAGCAGCGGGGGAGAGTGCTTAAGTATGCTGCCCGGGCCACACAAGCAACGGTTTTATATTGTAATCTGGTCGGCGGCCAGGATGAGCTGGTATTTGACGGGACCAGCAAGGTCATATCTTCCCGCGGCAGGCTTGTGTGCTGCGCGCGCCGTTTCGTCCCGGACCTCCTCCTCTATCACTACTGCCGGGGCAAGAATGAACCGGCGGCAAAACCTCTGGCCGGTAAACCTTACGAAGAAGCGTTTGAAGCGCTACGGCTGGGTTTGCATGATTATGTCAGGAAAAACGCTTTTCAAAAAATTGTCGTGGGAGTAAGCGGCGGCATCGATTCAGCGGTGGTGGTCGCTTTAGCCAGCCTTGCCCTGGGCAAGGATAATGTGCGCGCGCTCATCATGCCTTCCCGGTTTACCTCGGCCGAAACCTATCGCGACGCAAAAAAAATCTGTGAAAATTTAGGAATAGCCTACGACATCGTGCGCATTGACCGGATACTTTCAGCCTACGCCCGGCAATT
>CAYNSZ010000217.1:0-761 GCA_964400075.1 uncultured Planctomycetia bacterium | reverse complement strand
CGACAAAACCGAAGAAAACCTTCAAGCCAGGGTCCGGGGCAATATTTTAATGGCGTTTTCCAATAAATTCGGATACCTGGTATTAAATACCGGAAATAAAAGCGAAGTCTCCTGCGGCTATTGCACCCTGTATGGTGATATGGTCGGCGGTTTCGGGGTATTGAAGGATGTGCCGAAAATGATGGTTTACACGCTTGCCCGTTATATCAACCAGCTGATGGGTAAGGCGGTCATTCCCGCGGCCGTTTTTACCCGGGCACCCTCCGCGGAATTAAAATCAGGCCAAAAAGATTCTGACACTCTGCCGGTATATCATCTGCTCGATCCGATTTTAAAATTATACGTTGAAGCTGATTTATCACTTGGACAGATTGTCGCCAAAGGCTTTCCCCGCAGCCTGGTAAAAAAGATTATCACCATGGTCGATTCGAACGAATATAAGCGCCGTCAGGCGCCGGTGGGCATCAAAATAACTCCCCGGGCTTTTGGCAGAGACCGGCGCATGCCCATTACCAACCGCTTTGTTGAGTAGCGGCAGGGTCAGTGCCGCTCGCCACCAAACCGATCACATGTGGTCATAGGCTGTTTTCGCCCCGTGTTGAAATAGTATAAAGGTCAGGCATGGTCGTATATATCGGCCTGGGTTCAAACCTGGGCGAACGCGTTCAGAATATCAATAAAGCCCTGGAGTATCTGCGTTCTTGCGTAGGCATCAGCGTGCAAGACGTTTCTTCACTGATCGAGACCGAACCGGTCGGAGG
>CAYNSZ010000216.1:0-1890 GCA_964400075.1 uncultured Planctomycetia bacterium | reverse complement strand
GACCCTTGCGGATGATTCCGGATTGAGCTATCGTTGGGACATGGGAGATGGCAAAAGTTATGAAGGTAAAGAAATCAACCACAGCTATGCTCAAGCAGGTACCTATAAAGTCCTCTTGACTGTCGATGATAACCGTAAGACCGCCTGTTCAGTTTCCCGCGATTCCTTCCGGGCCGAGGTTAATGCAAGCCCGGTTGCTAAACTGCAGGATGTTTCGAGAATCTGCGTGGGCCAGGAAGCAAGGTTTGATGCCTCAGGGTCATTTGACCCTGACGGCGACCAGCTTTCCTATGTATGGGCTTTTGGTGATGGCACTATTACTAAAGGCCAAAGCCGTATCAGCCACGTCTTTCAGAAGCACGGTACCTACACCGTGAAGGTTTCCGCGGATGATGCCAAAGACGGCAGCTGTTCGGTTGGGCAGGCGTCGAGTCCCGTCCAGGTAAATGCTCCTCCGGTTGCTGATGCCGGAAAAAATACGGTGTGCTGCCTCAATAAACCGGCAAAATTCGACGCCTCAAGATCCCATGATCCCGATGGCGGTTCTTTGACTTATCGCTGGGATTTTGGCGACGGTACAAGCGCCGAGGGCGCGCTCGTGACTCACGCCTATGCGCGTATTGGTACCTATGAGGTCAAAGTATTTGTTGATGACGGCTCAGGCCAGGGGCCTTGTAGTTCATCGACAGCCGGCTTTACCGCCGTTGTCCAGACAACGCCGGTGCCGGTGATTAAGGTTCGCTGAAGTCGGGCTTACTTTTTTGCCAGGCCCGAAAAAGCCTGCTTGCCAGACCTGAGGGTTGGTGTTATTGTAATACTATTATTTCTAGGATAAGCTAATGCAAGGGGGTGCATCATGGGCAAATTGACAGTGCTATTGTGTGGGATTCTGGCCGTGAATGTGAGCCTTTTCGCCCACCCGCCGGAAAAAATCACCGCGGCCTTCGATGTTCAGACTAAAAAACTTACTACCACCATCATCCACCCGGTGCGTGAGCCTAAAGACCATTTCATCGAGCGGTTTCAGGTGATAGTCAACGATATCCGGGTAGTCGATGAGATGTTTAAAGAGCAGGAAGACTACGCGCACGAGACCTTTGAATGCGTGCTCCAGGATGTTAAAAGCGGCGATTTGATCACCCTGCGGGCATTATGCGTTAAAGAAGGCAATATCGAAACCGTGCTCGTGGCCGGGTCGCCTGCCTTGCCCGCGGCATTGCCGCAAGGCGGGTCTGCCGATTAAGCCCCATGCAACCTGAATTTTTCAGGCTCATTCAGATTGATCTGCCCAGGCAAAAGATATTCCGTCGCCTTGGATACCAGGCTGGCCGCACTCAGCTTAAGAGCGCTGGCAAAGAGGCGATAGAGCGGCTTATCGATAAAGCCTCGGGCCTGCTGCATCTACAAGGCTCGGCCGCGCGCCTGGCCATTATCAGCAAAACTTCATCCCAAGTTACTTTTGAAAGCGGTCCGGCCGTGCAAAGCGTTCTTCTGGCAAGAATGGCCGCAGATTCAAACGAGCTTCTGGCCATGGGGGCGACCGCGGGCAAAGAGATTATCCGCACGATAGAGGAATTTAAGGTTCAGAGTTTATCCGAGGCAGTTGTTTACGATGCGGTGGCAAGCGAGTGCGCCGATGCCTGTTTTGATTGGATTCAAAATTACTATAACCAGGCCCTCAGGCGTGAGAACAAACGCCTGCTGGAGAGGCGTATTTCCTGCGGGTACGGTGATTTTTCTCTTGAGCACCAGCAATTTATGTACTCGCTCTTAGGGTTAAAAGATTTGGGAGTAGAGATTACTAAAAGTTTCATGCTTGTGCCTGAGAAATCAGCCACAGCCGTAACCGCGATTGTTTAATTAATCGACCAGCGTAAATCCCGCCGAAGG
>CAYNSZ010000215.1:0-1900 GCA_964400075.1 uncultured Planctomycetia bacterium | reverse complement strand
CCACGGTTACGGCATCCGCTATGAGTACGGGATTTTTAACCAGAAAATTATCAACGGCTATCAGGTGGAGCGGCCGGAAGAATGGCTCAGTAAAGATTATCCCTGGGAATTCCAACGCCTGGAATATACCGTCAAGATAAGGTTCTACGGACGTACCCAGGTGGTTACTGATGCCGAGGGAAAACAGCGTATGCATTGGGTAGATACCGAAGATATCCTGGCTGTGCCTTATGATATACCGATATCCGGATTCAAGAGCGACGTGGTCAATACGCTTCGGCTTTGGTCAGCCCGTAGCAGCGAAGAATTTGACTTGCAATATTTTAATGACGGGGACTATGAACAGGCGGTGTACAAGAAAGTGCAGTCCGAAAGCATTTCCAAGGTTTTATACCCCAATGACAATATCCGGGAAGGCCGGGAGCTGCGGCTCAAGCAGGAATATTTTTTTTCCGCGGCCGCCATTGCCGATAT
Organism: uncultured Planctomycetia bacterium; assembly: GCA_964400075.1. Lineage (GTDB taxonomy): Bacteria > Omnitrophota > Gorgyraeia > Duberdicusellales > 4484-171 > JAFGHG01. Next base: position 1,426 of record CAYNSZ010000215.1, on the reverse strand, counting down.
CATCCGGCGTTTCCGGGCCGAGAACAGTGATTTTCATACCTTCCCTGAGAAGGCGGTCATACAGCTCAATGATACTCACCCGGCCCTGGCTATCCTTGAGCTCCTGCGGATTCTCCTCGATGATATCGGCCTTGATTGGGAGAGTGCCTGGAATATCACTACCCGGACTTTTGCCTATACCAACCATACGGTCATGCCTGAGGCGCTTGAAAAATGGGCGCTACCTTTGTTCGAGCGGCTTCTTCCCCGCCACATGGAGCTCATCTACCAGATCAATGACCGCTTTATCAAAGCCATCCTTGTCAAGTTCCCCGGAGATGTAGACCGCGTCAGGAGAATGTCCCTGATCGAAGAGAGCGACCCGAAAAAAATCAGAATGGCCTCGCTGTGCGTGCTGGGATCGTTTTCGGTCAATGGAGTTTCTAAGCTTCACACCGAACTGCTCAAGTCAGGAATTTTCAAGGATTTTTACGAGTTCATTCCCGAGAAATTCAACAGCAAGACCAACGGCATAACTCCCCGGCGCTGGCTTCATAAAGCCAATACGGCCTTGAGCGCTTTGATCTCCGGCGCTATCGGCGAAGCTTGGCTTACCGATGCTCTGCAGCTTGAAAAATTACTTCGTTTTCAAAACGACCATTCCTTCAAAGAGCAATGGCGCACGGTAAAACACCAAAACAAAAAAAGGCTCGCCGACTATATCCGCAGCACTACCGGTATTATCGTGAATGAAAAATCCCTTTTTGACGTCCAGGTAAAACGGATGCATGAGTATAAGCGTCAGCTGCTCTTTGCTTTTTTTATCATCTCCCAGTATCTTTTCCTGAAACATAACCCCCAGGCGCAGGTAAACCCCCGCACCTTCATTGCCGCCGGCAAATCAGCGCCGGGTTACTTTATGGCGAAATTGATTATCAAGTTCATCAATAATATCGCGGGTATTATCAATACTGATCCTGGCGTCGGGGATAAGCTCAGAGTTGTGTTTTTAGAAAACTACCGCGTCTCTTTAGCCGAGAAGATATTTCCCGCGAGCGAGCTTTCAGAGCAACTTTCTACCGCTGGCCTTGAAGCTTCCGGGACCGGCAACATGAAGTTTATGATGAACGGCGCCCTTACCATCGGTACCTGGGACGGAGCGAACGTCGAGATTGCCGAAGCCGCAGGCATGGATAATGTTTTTATTTTCGGTCTCAGGGTCGAGGAAATCGCCGAGCTGTTTTCGCGGGGGTACCATCCCCAGGTGTACATAAACCGTTCCCCGATGCTGGCTGAGATCATCAGCCTCATTCAGGCAAATTTTTTCTCCCCGCACGAGAAAGGTATTTTTGACCCGATTCTGCACAGCATATTGGTTGAAGACCGCTACCTCATCTGCGCTGACTTTGAAAATTACTGCGCTACCCAGAGGAAAGTCGACGCCCTC
>CAYNSZ010000214.1:324-1908 GCA_964400075.1 uncultured Planctomycetia bacterium | reverse complement strand
CAAGGTGGCCGTTGGTTACAGGGTCAAAGGTGCCCGGATAAATCGCCCGTTTCATAGACTTTATGAGTGAATAGACCTGCCTTCGGGTGTCCTAGGGGCCTTTTGAAGGCTGGCCGCTTAAGCTAGTCTTGGGGAGAAACCTCTTTTCTATATATTATTAACAAGGTTTGTCCGTATTTTTTATCCAGAATAAGCCTTAACAACCCTTGTTCCCTGGGAAAAACGTCTTTACTATAGCAAAAACAGACTACAAAACCGAAAGGGGTTACTATATCATACTCCTCCAATAGTTGCAAGGCTTTTATCAGCATTCCCTGATAATAAGGAGGGTCTAAGAAAACTAGCTCGAATTGCTTTTGCCTGGTATGCAATATTTTCAGGGCAGCGGCAAAATCATTACTGTAAACCTCGAAATGGAACCTGCCTCCTAAGGAAGTGATGTTGTTCTTGATAGCCGCTACGCAAGTTCTCTGGCAGTCAATAAAAACAGCTTCTCGCGCTCCCCGGGAAACTGCCTCTAACCCCAAAGCCCCTGAGCCGGCATAGAGGTCAAGAATCCTGCCTGAAACAGGCTCCTGGCCGAGAATATCAAAACAGGCTTTCTTGACCAGCATGGATACTGGCCGTATACCGGCCGGAACTTTCAGGTTTCTGCCCTTGAAGGTGCCTGCGATGATTTTCAACTGGCCTCCCGGGGTTACCCACCCCAATGCTTAAACCCGCCACTCCAAAAACCACTCTCCTAGCATGCCAAAACGCGCCCTCCTCAGGAAAGAAGCGCCCCGGCGTCATGCCGGAAGCGTACCTCAAGATATTCACGAATGCAGCGGTTGCTTTGCTGCTTAAGCCGCGGATCGAGCTTTACCGTGGCGTAGGCAAACTGCCGCGCCTGCTGCAATAATTCCAAATCACGTAAGGGATTGGCGATCTTTAGATCCGGCAATCCGTGTTGAAGGTTCCCGAAGAAATCACCGGGCCCGCGCAAGAGCAAATCCTCCTCGGCTATCCTAAAGCCCGATGATTCCCGGGAAATGACTGTAAGCCTCTGCAAAGCGGCCGGAGCAAGCTCCTTTTTACTGATAAGGATAAAAAAAGGCTGAAAGCTTGACCGCTGCACCCTGCCCCGCAGCTGATGCAACTGGGCAAGCCCGAAGCGTTCCGGGTTCTCAACCACCATGACCGTCGCGTTTTCGACGTCAATGCCTACCTCGACCACCGTGGTACAAACCAGAATATCTATTTTTTTATCCCGGAAATCAGCGATGGTATCGGCTTTTTGCTGCCCTTTCATCCGGCCGTGAAACATTTTCACGCACGCAGAGGAGAACCGTTTGACCAGGACTTTATGCATCGCCTTGAGCGACTGCAAATCTTCGCTTTCGCTCTCTTCGATTACCGGGTATACGATATAAACCTGGCGGCCATCCTTGAGCTGTCGCTCAAGGAACTGCCATACCTGTTCCCGCTCGTTGTCCGTATGCCAGGTAGTCTGAGGATTGAGCCTTCCTGGAGGGAGGCCCTTGATGACTGAAAGGTCCAGATCTCCGTACAGAGAAAGAGCAAGGCTACGCGGAATAGGGGTAG
>CAYNSZ010000214.1:0-307 GCA_964400075.1 uncultured Planctomycetia bacterium | reverse complement strand
CGGCATGCGGTCAGCCTTAGCCGGAAGGAGGCTGCGCTGGGCAACACCGAATTTATGCTGCTCGTCAATCACCACCAGCCCCAGATTTTTAAATTGCACGCTCTCCTGGATGAGGGCATGTGTCCCGATGACAATGCGTATCCGGCCCTGACGCAGCTCATCATAGATTGAAACGATTTCTTTGCGGGACAGCGAAGCAGTAACCACCCGTATCGGCTCACAGCCTCTTTTGGCCTCGGCAAAGCCAAGGCCCCGGAACAACCGTTTAAAAGTCTGCTCATGCTGAAAAGCCAGCACCTCAGTCGGT
>CAYNSZ010000213.1:0-1947 GCA_964400075.1 uncultured Planctomycetia bacterium | reverse complement strand
ATAGTCAGTAAAAATTCCCAATCGGAATTTTTACTGTATACAGCGGAGGCGGGGTTATAAAGAAACTCCGGGCTTCAGCCCGGAGAGATTCATATCTTTATGAAAAATTCGTGGCTTAAGGGTCTTGCCCTGGTGGACTCCTCACCAAGCCTGGCGGCGCTTAATCTCGGCAACCGGCATATCAAGGGTCTGGTGCTCAAAGGCGGCAAAATCGCCAGCTATTTTATCGCCAACAATACGGATTTGGGCGCAACCATTAAGGAACTGTGCGCTGAGAAAAAAATATCCGGCCGTACGGTTAGGCTTTCCCTGAAAAATCCATCCTGCCTTGTCCGTTATTTTTCCTTCCCTAAAATGGACAAGAAAAAACTGCACCAGGCCATATTTTACGAGATGAATAAGTTCATACCCTTCTCGCCGGATGAGGTGTATTTTGACTTCTCGGTTTTAAAAGAAAACGGGCCGCAACTTTCAATACTGCTGGCCGTGGCCAAAAAGGATTTTATCGATACCGTGGTGGAAGCTTTCGCCCGAAACAACCTGAAACTTTCGGAAATCACCCTGGATAGCCTCTGCCTGGTAAACCTGTTTTTGCGCAACTACCCTGAAGCCAGTAAAACCAACGTCTGTATACTGGATATCGGCTATAAATTTTCCACGATGACCATTCTCCATAAGGGGCTGCCCTATCTTACCCGGGATGTGAAGCTCAGTGCCCGGGACGTCTTCCAGATCGTGGGCCGCATAAAAAATATTAACCTTGACGGCATCGATACCTGGCTCAGTTCCCTGAAAGACACCAAGGAATTTCTTGAGCTTGCCCGCGACAGCATTGCCAGCCTCTGCAAAGAGATGAAGAGTTCATTTGATTATTTCGAGGTCAATGCCGGCGAGCATATCGCCACTCTCTATTTATCCGGGGGCCTCTCAGCGGTGAAAAATATCGAGCGGCCGTTTACCGAATGCCTTGAAACCGAAGTCAAGCTTTTAGAGGCTTTGCCCCCCGGGGGGGCAAATTTCGCTTCCACCTTCGCTCTTGAGGAGTTCGCCGCGGTAAAAAACAGCTTTTCAGCGCTGTTTGGTTTGATCCTATGACCGTCTTCGCTCTCCCGGTGCGGGACGCTAAAAACAAGCCTGGCTCATGAACAAAATATCGATTAATCTCAATCCTCACAAAGAAAGCGCTCCCAGCGATATCTTCCAGAATATTGTCGCCTATACACCGTATCTGGTTCTGGGGATTATTCTCTGTACGGTAATCATCGGGGTCTTGCAGGTGGTATCGCTGAGAAAGGCCCACGTCTATCGCCAGCGCAGTGATGAGTGGCAGCAGTGGAAAGAAAAATCCCAGGACATTCGCCGGATCAAAGAGGACATTGCGCGCCTTGAGGCCGAAAGAACAGCCATGGGAACGGTTATGACCCCGCAGCAGACCCTCGCCCGGATTCTAGGGGATATTTTTTCTTCGTTACCCAAGAATGCGTGGTTTGAGAGCATCCAGATCAAAGAGGATCTTATCTCAGTGCGAGGCTATGTGGTAAAATGGGGGCAGGATTATCTGGTGACGCTCGATACCTTTATCAATGCCCTGCGGGATGCCGATTATTTCGCAGCCCATTACAGCCAGGTGAATATAAAAGATTCCCAGACAGCGGCTTTTAATACGGTCGAGGTGCTGCAGTTTAGTATCGAATGCCAAAAGTAAATTTACCCAAACTCAATTTGGATAAACCGACCATGCTCTTTGCCGGCTTGGCTTTGGTTTTTTTGCTTGAGCTTGCCCTGGTTTTACCGTGGAGCCTCACCCGGATAGTCACCTTCAACAAAAATACCGCAATACTCGTGCGCGATTTAACGGTGATCCGCCAGGAGTGGCCGCGCAAAGACAGCTATGTGGCTCAGAAAGCTACCTTTGAGCAGGAAATCGAGTCTCTGCGGAATAAATTA
>CAYNSZ010000212.1:0-1999 GCA_964400075.1 uncultured Planctomycetia bacterium | reverse complement strand
CCAAAAACCCCAAATCAATCAAGTCGTCGCCGATAAAGCAGATTTGCTCCCGGCTGACTCTATACTTTTTCATGATCCGGGGAAGCGTTTTTTCTTTCGGCAGTATTCCGCCGATGACTTCGGCAACGTGCATATCCCGGGCGCGCTTGCGTAAAACCGGAGAGTTTCTGGCTGAAAGAAGGACAGTGTTAATCCCCGCCAGATACAGAAAAAAAATACCCAGGCCGTCTTTTACATTAAATATTTTAAGTTCACGGCCCTGGTCATCATAAATAATTTCACCCCGGGTAAGAACGCCGTCAACGTCGAGAACAAGCAGCCTGACCCGCTGAAAGCGTTTTTTAAGTGAATTGGTGGTTGCTGCTGTCATGGATATTTACCTTAACCTAAACAATTTTAGGTCATCGATTTTCCCACGCATGGCGTAAGGCCGCATAGAAAGACTTGCCGTTGTTAAACATGGCTATCTCTATTTTCAGCTGCTGGCCGCCCGTGCCGCGGACCTCAATGATATCACCGCTGAAACGCTCCTGGCGATGGTCGATAGCCTCGATATCGCCCAAGGCAATGGATTGATTGCGACCTCTTTTATGATAGAGAACGCGTTCGTTAGTCAAAATCGCAGCTTCACTGCCGTCACAGGAAAGAGTGACATCGTAATAGGCGATAAGCGTCTCGGTCGGATTCAGGAGCTTGTGCGTCTGGATGTATTCCAGGGCATAATCCTCCATCTCATTGCTCAAACGCACCCCACCCTCAGGACCGCTCGAGAGCCAGATAAAGAGCGCGATGACCACGGCAAGGACCGTGAACAGCCCTACGCCGAGGGCTATGCTGCAACCGATAACCACCGGCTTTACCTTCGCGGGATGCCGGGGCTGCTGCGCCTTGGGCCCGGATAATTCACGGAAGGGACGAAGAAACGACATGCCTCTCAAATGATCCCTGCCGCGATTAAGTCCTGGATATCAAGCATCCCCACCGGATGAAACTTTTTATTGACGACCGGGACCTCGTCTATTTTTTTCCGTTCTAGAATCTTCATCGCCTCCGAAGCAAGGTCTTCTTCATTGACCACGGTGGGCTTATGAGTCATAACGGATTTGACTTTTTTCCTTAAAAGCTGGGGATGACGTTCCAGATTACGGCGTAAATCTCCATCGGTAAAGATACCCACCAGCGCCCCTGCGGCGTTGACCACTGCGGCAGCTCCCGCATGGTGCGAGGTGATCTCAATCAAGACGTCTTTAATCAGGGTGTTTTCTCCTACCACGGGATTAAAGCGTTTGGTCCTCATGATATCCTTGACTTTCAGAAGTAATTTCCTGCCCAGGGAACCGCGGGGATGGAAAAAAGCGAAGTCCTTTTCCTTGAAACCCTTCATCCGCTGTAAAACTACCGAAACCGCATCGCAGATAGCAAGCATGGCGGTCGTCGAGGTAGTCGGGGCAAGGCCAAGGGCGCAGGCTTCCCTGTCAACCTTGACGCTGATAAGGCCATCAGCATAGCGTCCGAGGCTGGATTTACTGTTACTGGTAATAGCGATTATTTTTGCGCCGATTTTTTTAATAAAAGGGATTAAATGGTTGATCTCGTCGGTTTCGCCGCTGTAGGAGAGCACGATGACCACGTCGTCCTCCCTCACCATCCCCAAGTCCCCATGAACCGCCTCGGCAGCATGTAGCCAGAAACTGGATGAACCAGTTGAAGAAAGCGTGGCTGAAAATTTCTGGCCGATGATTCCTGCCTTGCCAATGCCGGTCACTACGATTCTTCCCTTGCATTGGGCTATGATCAATACCGCCTGCAGGAAATTCCGGTCGAGAGACTTTTGAAGGTCCTCAATCCCTTTCTTTTCGGTCTCAAGGACCTCACGAGCCCATCCGATAATATCAGTCGGCTTTACCGTGCGCATGAAAAAAAATCCTCACTACCCGCTGTTGAGGCGGGTCATTGTTCTGAAATAGCGCGCCTGACCGCAAGCATCGCCCATGAAATA
>CAYNSZ010000211.1:0-2036 GCA_964400075.1 uncultured Planctomycetia bacterium | reverse complement strand
TAATTACGCCGCTGAAAGCGGCGGAATTAACCCCGACGAAGTCGGGGTACCGACTACACTGCTTATTACCCCGCCACTATACAGCGAGGCGGATATATACTAAAATACAGCCGACTGTAGCCCAGCCTCAACCCAAAAAGCTAAAATCCTCGGCTTTATCAAGATTAACCACTTCCAGAGCCGGGGCGATCTTACGCATAAGGCCGCGCAGGACTTTTGAGGGCCCAACCTCATAGAAGACTTTCGTCCCCCGGCGAACCATAAACTCAACGCATTCATTCCATAAGACCGGGTTTACCAGCTGTGCGATAAGGTTCGCCCTCAGCTCGGAATGGCCGGTATGGCCGCGTGCGGTGACATTACTGACAATGGGCACGAAAGCATCTTTGACTTCCATACCGCTCATCACCGCAGAAAGATGCGCTTTTGCCGGTTCCATAAACGGGCAATGAAACCCTCCGCTTACCTCAAGCTCCACTACCCGCATGCCTTCACGTTCAAGGCCTTCCTTTACTGCGGCCCGCTTCTGCTTTTCAAGAGAAATGGCAACCTGCTGGGGTGAATTTATATTAGCAAGATAGAATCCCAATTCTTTGGCTTTAACCGCAAGAAGCTTGGGGTCGGCGCCGATGACCGCGAACATGGTCGAGGCGACCTCGCCCGCGGCTCTCTGCATCGCCGCGGCACGCTCCCGTACCAGCACGATGAGATTATCCAGGGAAACCGCTCCCGCAGCGTATAAACAGCTGCATTCTCCGAGGCTTAAGCCTGACAGACAATCGACGGCTATCCCTTTGGTTCTGAAAACTTCATAGGCGGCGAGACTGGCTGCCACAATCGCCAGCTGCTGCAAACTTGTCTCTTTGAGCTCATCAGCTGACGCTGCAAAACATGTCTGGGAAAAAGAGTAGCCCAGAACCCGGTCAAAAGCGCAAAATACATTCCTGGCTTCAGCAAAGCCCTCATAAAGGCTCCTGCCCATGCCCGGATATTGCGAACCCTGGCCGGGAAAAATAATTGCGTTCATGCCCATTGAATCACGCAACTACCCCAGACTAATCCTCCGCCAAAAGCATCCAGGACAACGATATCGCCTTTTTTCAAGAGACCTTTTTCCCAGGCTTCGCAGAGGGCAACGGCGGTAGATGCCGAAGACATGTTACCGTAACGGGAGACATTGAGGAAGATTTTTTCGGGGCTGATGTGCAGGCGTTTTGCCACAGCGTCAATAATGCGCTTATTAGCCTGATGAGGAATCAATATGTCGACGTCGGCCGCAGAAAGATGTGCCTTGCTGAGGGCTTTACCGGCTGCTTTGACCATGATGCGCACCGCGACCCGGAACAACTCATTACCCCGCATTTTTATATACTGCAGGCGTTTTTCCAGCACCTCCGCAGAAGGCGGCATCCGCGAGCCTCCGCCGGGAACGATTAACAGATCAGCCTGAGAGCCGTCTCCCCCCAGGTACGAACTTAAAAATCCTGGCTTGTTGCACGCGGTAACCACGGCAGCGCCAGCGCCATCGCCAAAAAGAACGCAGGTAGAACGGTCCTGCCAGGCGCAGGTCAGCGCGTGGACAAAACCGGAACAGGCAGCCGATATATCAAAACAGCTGGCATTGCGGGCTTTCAGATAGTGCTGCAGATAACAGGCGGCAGCGGGAAACGGGGTATCGGGGGTGATGGTGGCGACAATAATGACGTCAAGGTCTCGGGCGCTTAACTCTGCCCGCCGCAAAGCCAAGCGCGCGGCTTTATGGGCAAGCATTGATGCGCCTACCCCTTTAGAGGCAATCCTGCGCTCTTTGATGCCGGTGCGGGTAGTGATCCACTCATCGGTTGTATTAACCATCTTCTCCAAATCGAAGTTGGTTAAACGCTGCGGCGGTAAATACTTACCGACTCCTACTATTTTTGCTGATCTCATGATAGCCGGGTTATACCAAAAAACAGAGAAATGACTGCTCTGCGAGCTACGCCCGGAGTTAATCGCCGGATCAATCGCGGGCGATTAAACCAGAAGCGCTTCTTTGA
>CAYNSZ010000210.1:0-2126 GCA_964400075.1 uncultured Planctomycetia bacterium | reverse complement strand
GGATAAGGAGTCAGCCTATATGATGCAGAAACTGCGTGCGCTGGGATACATGTAATCGTATGCGGCATTGAAATTCCAAATGACAAATCCCAAATTCCAAATAAATTCCAAAGCCCAAAATCCCAATGACCGAAACTGCTTTCGTTTCGGACATTCGGATTTCGGATTTGTTTCGATATTCGATATTCGGTATTCGGATTTATATTTATATTAAACATGGGTGCTCTATGAGCATGGATACCCTTACCTTTGTCATTGTCGGCCACGTTGATCACGGCAAGTCAACCCTTATTGGCCGGCTGCTCTATGATACCGGTTCGCTCTCGCCGGATAAGATGGAGGAGATTCGCCAGACTTCGCAGGAGCTCGGCAGAGACACAGAATTTTCATATCTGCTCGACCATCTGCAGGAGGAGCGCCAGCAGGGTATTACCATCGAGACCACGCAGGTATTTTTTAAAACCGAAAAAAGGCACTACGTTATCGTTGATGCTCCGGGCCACGTTGAATTCGTAAAAAATATGATAACCGGCGCCTCATACGCTCAGGCGGCAGTGCTGATTATTGACGCTCTCGAAGGCGTACAGGAACAGACCAAGCGCCACGCCTACATTCTTTCATTGTTGGGGGTTCAGCAGATTATTATGGTCATCAATAAGATGGATCTCGCCGGTTACCGTCAGGAAGTTTTTACCACGATTAAAGACCAAGCAGCGGCGTTCCTTGCTTCTCTTGGTATCACGAGCAGGCAGGCTATACCCATCGCCGCCTTAAAGGGCGAAAACATAACAACGCTGTCTCAGTCGATGCCCTGGTATAGCGGCGTTACTTTTGTGGAGGCGCTTGACGGCCTCTGTCTGCTTGAACCCGCGACAAAACAAGAAACCATCTTTCCGGTTCAGGATGTGTACAAGGTCGCTGACAAGCGTATTATCGCCGGGAGGCTTGAGGCGGGGACACTATCAGCCGGCGATGAAGTAACGGTATTGCCGCATCGCCAGGCCACGCGTATCGCGAGCATTGAGAAATTTCCCGGGACCGTTTCCGCTGCCGCAGCCGGCGAATCAATCGGTATCATTACTGCCGACAGGGTTTTCACAGACCGGGGCGATATTATCACCACGACCCCTCAAACGGTCCGCTTTGTTGAATCGTTTCACGCCAATATCTTCTGGCTGGCGAAACGTCCGTTTTTTAAATCAGAACGGCTGTTATTTAAGTGCGCCACACAGGCTGTTGCCTGTACTATCGAGTCGATTACTCGGCGCATGAACTCATCGACGCTCGCTCTTATCCAGACCGACGCAGATGAGCTTGGTAATCTTGAGGTGGGTGAAGTTATCATCAAGACCAAAAAACCCGTCGCGGTCAAGCCGTTTGACGCCGTGCAGGAATTGGGACGGTTTGTGCTGGTGCGTGAGGGTAACACCTGTGCCGGAGGCATAGTTACCAAGGCGGTATGAGCCGGCTGGTTGTTATCGGTTTAGACGGTGTGCCAATTGGTTTATTGCGGGAGCTCTCAGCGGCCGGCATTATGCCGAATATGGCTTCGTTGATTCAGGAAGGAAGCCTGCGCCAGATGCGCTCATCCATCCCCGAGATTTCCTCAGTAGCTTGGTCATCAATTATAACCGGCGCTAATCCCGGTGAACACGGCATCTTTGGTTTTACCGATTTTCCCGTCAATACCTACCGGCTTTCGTTTCCCAATTTCAGCAATATTAAAATTCCCGCTTTTTGGGAGCGGGATACGATGAAGCGCTACGCTATTATCAATGTGCCGGCTACCTATCCGGCGCGGCCGTTGAACGGTGTTTTAGTTTCGGGGTTTGTGGCGCTGGATTTTGAAAAAGCGGTTTATCCGCGGCAGATGCTTACGCCGTTACGCGCCATGGATTACCGCGTGGATGTTGAATCAGAAAAAGCTCACGAGTCATTCGAGCTTTTTATCAATGACCTTAACCGGACACTGCGTGCCCGAGTTGAGGCGTGCCGTTTCTTCTGGGGCCGGCCCTGGGATGTTTTTATGCTGGTATTCACCGGCACCGACCGCTTGATGCATTTTCTTTGGGAAGCATATACAGATAAAAGCCACGAATTTCACTGCGCCTTTCTCGACTATTTTC
>CAYNSZ010000209.1:467-2128 GCA_964400075.1 uncultured Planctomycetia bacterium | reverse complement strand
CATCTTGACGCGCCGCCGCAATGGTGGGATTATTCGTATTACCGCTGGAGCGGAAGCGTTCCGGGAAAATCTGGTACCAAACAGCATCCTGCGCCCAATCCGGAATACCCTTAAGAGACGCCCGGCTTTTAACCAATACCCCGGAATTTCCATCCATGCTTGATAAGAGAGGATCCGCATGGCTGTCGGCAAACCATATGTTATTGGGACAGACTACGAATTTATAGCTGTGCTCACCGGCGGTAAATGATGCCGCGAGCTTATAGGTATCATCGGCCTGACGCCTCAGATGCCACCTTGCGGCAGGGTAAGCAGCCCATCGATTAAAGTCTCCGGCAAGGGATACTCCCTGGATATCCTCCGGCTTATATCCATAATCTGCGGGATTAAAAATAAACTCCCTATGGCTATCTTGACCTGGCAATACGACAAATAAGGCATTACCTTGCGCAGTGAAACATGAAGGATTTGCTTTTACATCAGTCTTCCAATCACGAGTACTTGTCTGAGCCTCTCGCAAACGCACGAAATACTTATAGCGGTGCAGGCCCGCAGGCAAAGCCAGTCTAACGCGATACCCCCAATACCCCCAGCCCTCGGGCTTAAGCAGGTAACGCGGGTCCTCCTCTATGCTCCATGCGTTAAATGTGCCAGTTACTACTACTGACTGGATATCGGTTGCTAGCAAACTATAGTCGCAGGGATTGAATGAGAAGGTAACTTCATCGTCAAAGACATTCCTGACAATTTCAGCGATTTGCGGAAAATCCAACGCTGCATAAAAACGCAGCACCTGAGCTGATGCCGCCTTATCCCAAACCTCCCTATCCAGCAGGCCTTGGGCAGTCTTTCCTAAAAGCATATCGGCATATTCTGCGCTAGAGGCGATCTGCGTAAAAGCTGCAACAATCGCTTGACGCTGTTCTTGGGGCAGGCGGCCTCTTTCTTCTTTCTCTTCTAATAATTCACCGAGCACTTCCAGGGCAGCAACGCGGATTGGCTCGTCAATGCGAGGATCATTGGCGATAGCAATATAATGCCTGACAAAAGCGGCAACCGTATCCAGCCGGATGCGCGCGGTAATAAGCGGGCTGCTCTGCCTGATTGACGGCTCCCTGGCCGCTTCCTTAAATAGCTCATTCTGTGCCCATATGGCAGGCTCTTCGTCAGGCTGGGTTTCATGGGCAATGACATGCCTTAAGATGGTATCTTCATCAAAATGCAGGATAGCTTGAGGAATAAGCGCACGTATCGCCTGTCTTACCATCGCCTCAGTAAGCCCCTGATGCCAAAACATCCGGCCACCACGATGATAGGCAAGGACGAAATCCCAAGGGTCAAAAGGTGCTACTTCCCACACGCGAATATATCCTAAAGCTTTAAGCTGTTGGATGACCGCTGCCAGGTCTTCTCCCAGATGAATGAACTCTGCAGCATGCCCGAGAGTAAAAGGGTACCTCGCCGGAGCATTAACCAGACCGTGGGGAGCAATGGGGTGAGCAAAAGTTTCTGCCGGCGGTGCGCGCGGGGTAAATGGGGTAAAGAGAGACAACCTCCCGGGGACACTCGTAGTTTCAGTGCAAAGCACGCCCCTTGATGGACGCAAAGAACGTCTCTCCTTATAGAGGAGCCAAAACAGGCCGGCCACTACGACCGCCACA
>CAYNSZ010000209.1:0-457 GCA_964400075.1 uncultured Planctomycetia bacterium | reverse complement strand
ATTAGAAGGAGCATTGAATGGCTAAGAAGAAATCCACTACGACCGCCACAACCAGCCAAGCTGCAAGCGAAAGACCGCTGACCAAAGAAACGTTATTATCCGCGGCCATAGCCTGCGGTTCAAGAGGCGCCGTATCTTCATCCATGGAGCGCATCAACTGCAAGAACTCTTCATGGTCTCTTTCCGGCGCGACCAGTACCCCTGGCCCGGCTGGCGCAGTCAACTCAGGAATGAGAAAGCCGTTCTGTAAGAATCCCTCCCAAACGATCTGACGGATGGCTCCGCTCCAGGGAGCGATAGGTAAAGCTCCGTAGCGCATGGCACGGGATGCTTCTTTGCCAAGAAATTCCTGGAAGCAGGGCAGGAGTACCGCGTCCGCGGCAGCATAAATACGCCGCGAGAGCATTTCATCGTCGCTATTGATAAAACACAAAGATATTTCACTATCCTGCAGGAA
>CAYNSZ010000208.1:0-2140 GCA_964400075.1 uncultured Planctomycetia bacterium | reverse complement strand
TGGTCAACGTTGGGCCAGCAGACTTTCCTGATGATCATCCGCTGGCCGGGTTCAGGTTTCAAAGAGAATGGGAAACTTTAGCATTCCGCGTGGCGGGAGAAACTTACGCTGCGCCAGTACAGCTTTTATCTGACTTTCTTAGAGGACGGTCTTCCACACAATTAGGGCACGTGGCGGCGACGTATCGACCGACAGTGCTGCTTGCAGACCTGCGAAACTGTCTGCCGTCTTATGTGTGCGACACCATCAAACACGCTATCCCGGCTTTCGCCCGTCGGTTAAAAGGTTTTGATCTGCCGGATGCGGTGTTGACCGGTGTGGAGACACGCAGCTCCTGTCCGGTGCGGCTGGTGCGGGGGAAGGATTTTCAGGCGAGCATCAGTGGTCTGTATCCAGCGGGAGAAGGCGGGGGATATGCCGGCGGTATCATGTCATCAGCCGTAGACGGCATCAAAGTTGCCGAAGCCATCATTTCACGCTTCTCCCCTCCTCGGTTTTTGTAAAAAAAACAATAGATTTTTATTTCTTTATAATGTAATTTGAGATGCCTTGATTTGATAGAAAAACGGCTTTTTGTCAACCATAGCGCGACAATAAAAAAAGCCTGAGGTAGAAAAAAATCTCAAATAAGGTTGAGTCTTAAAGACAAGATAACCCATCAGTTCAACCCGGAGGAAGTCACAGAGAAGGTATCCTCATGGGTAATAGACTATACTTGATTTTACTATGTTGGTTTATGCGGTTACAATCTTTCTGAGTGCTTTTCTTTTATTTCAGATTCAGCCGATGATCGCTAAAATGATTCTTCCCTGGTTCGGAGGATCATCGGCAGTCTGGATAACCTGCATGCTTTTTTTTCAAACGGGCTTGCTTGGTGGTTATGTTTATGCTCACGGGGCGGTGTGTTATCTCCGTCCTAAAACGCAAAGGCTTCTGCATGCAGGGATTCTTATTGCAAGCCTTACCCTTCTCCCGATTACACCCGCCATAAGCTGGAAACCTATAGGCAGTGTGGAACCAATTGGGCGTATCCTTGCGCTCCTGAGTTTTTCCGTGGGACTTCCCTATTTTCTTCTTTCCACTACCAGTCCGCTTATTCAAGTCTGGTATTCCAAAAAATATCAGGCGGCGCTGCCGTATCGACTCTTTGCTTTATCAAATTTTGCCTCACTCATCGGCTTGTTGGCCTATCCCTTTTTGATAGAACCTCATGCCAGTGTGTATCAACAATCCGCCGGCTGGTCAATTGCGTATATTTTTTTTGTTATCTTCTGTCTCGTGGCCGCATTTCATAGCGCCCGCAGCACGCAAACAGAGGCGCAGTTCCACAATGAATTACCGAAGAGCAAGGAGATAGAAAATCTTCCACCAACGGGCCGCGAACTAACCCTGTGGTTGCTATTGGCCGGTTGTGCTTCAGTGCTCCTGCTCGCAGTGACTAATTATCTTACTCAAAATGTGACTTCAATCCCTTTTCTCTGGATTTTACCCCTCAGCCTTTATCTCCTCAGCTTTATTTTATGTTTTGACTTTGAAGGGTTATATCGCAGAGACTATTACGTTTGGCTGGTTGTTGCCGCTGTTGGCGGGATGTCGTATGGCCTCACAAAGTGGGAATCTTCTACCAGTCTGAAACTGTTGATTCCTTCTTTTGGTTCAGGCCTTTTTATCTGCTGTATGTTCTGCCATGGTGAATTGGTAAAACGGAAACCTGCCCCCCAGCACCTGACGTTTTTTTATTTAATGCTTTCAGTCGGTGGTGTTTTGGGCGGTGTTTTGGTTGGGCTGGTGGCGCCAACTGTATTTCCCGGTTATTTTGAACTTCCGATTGGTTTGTTTACCGTTGCGCTTCTTTTGCTGTTTGTCAACTACAGGAGGGGATGGGTAACCAAATCTGCCTGTTCATTGCTTTTGACCGGAGTGCTTGTTGCATCAGGATACTATGTGTATTCTTTAACCGACTCAACCCGCGTTATGGTGAGGAATTTTTATGGCGGCTTGCGGGTTATTGAGTATGATAAAGGCAGCAAAGATGAGGCCCGGTCACTTGTTCATGGAGCAATCATTCATGGCCTCCAATTTGTTTTACCCAATAGGCGATACGAGCCGACAACGTATTATGGGTCCAACTCATCCGGGG
>CAYNSZ010000207.1:0-2141 GCA_964400075.1 uncultured Planctomycetia bacterium | reverse complement strand
CGATTGCACTCAGGACTTAAGCCCTGAGCGAAGTCGAATGGGTTCATGATTTTGATACTGAGCGGCGCCTATATTATCCGCGCCCTGAAGGGCGCGGTTTTGGCGCCGTCGAAGTATAAAACAGTGGCGTGGTTTAGAACTGTGGTAAAGCTACAGGAAAGATTTGTGATGGTTAACGGTTGAAACTCTTCTGTCAGGCAGTACGTAACTTTATTTGCGGCAGTTCTTACTTTTTGGAAACGAGTCTGGGCTCTACATCCTTAATCCGCGGCCGCTCTTCGTTTCCCTCAAGCCAAGTAATCGGTATCCATCCTGATTCCCGCTTGTACCAGCCGTCGAAGACCATAACCTTGGCTTTTTGCTCAAAAAGTTTTACTTCGAGGACGAGAGCGCTTGAATGGTTCTTAATCCTGAAAATGTCATAATCCTTAAGGAGAGCTTCAAAGGCCAGCGTATCGTTGTACTGATGAGCGGCAATCAAGCGTTCGCAGGTCGCCTCATCAAGGGCGACACCGAGCAATTTCCAGTCGCTGGGACCGTTCACGGTTACCCATTTGCCAACCAGCTGATAATATTCGCAAAATCCATTGCTACAGAGCACAATGAGCGCGATACAGACCCCGGTGAGAATCTTCATGCCACGACACATGGTATACCTCCTCTTAACACCCCTACGCATGGGCATTGTCGGCGTTTAGACCAGGTGATACTTCAGCCTCGCTTTCACTTCGACTAAGCTCAGTGTCCTTCGAAGCCGTTCGACTTTGCTCACGGTCGTTCGAACGGTCGTGAGCCTGTCGAAGGAGACTCGGCCGAAGTATCAACACCCTTAAAGGATACCATGGCTAACAAGCCAAAAGCTACGCAAAAGGTATAAATTTAATTTTTTTTTGTAAGCGTTTTCAGGCATTACCGGGAGGAATTGACCCGGAAAAGGCGGCAAGAGAGGTGCGACAGGCTAATACAAAAGGAAAAGTTCTTCTTCTTCGGCGGTTGGAGTATACAGGTCTTTCAGGTATTCATTGACCAATTGGGCACCCCGGAAATCTTCAGCGGCCTCGTACAGCTCACGCGCTTGCCGAAAGTTTTCCCGGGCATCGGCTTCCTTGCCGAGGTAGTGATAATTCAGTGCTTCTTCAAGATAATAGTTAGCAATGCCGGGGTCGAGCTTTAAAGCTTTCCGGTAATTTTCTTTCGCTTTGTCATTTTCATTAAGGGTACTATGGATGAGCCCGATTTGAAAATAATCTCTCGCTTTCGCGGCATCGTCGCGGCTGACAGCGGATTGTTGATTTTCCGGTTCTTTCACCACGGGTAAAACCGGCGTCGCGGTAACCTTGGGGGGCTCGACGGATATTTCGGGAGTTTGCGCCTCCGGCAGAATTTGTTCTGTCGACAACTGCTGGGGCTCTATGGGCGCCACGAGGACTTCAGGCTTTTTTTGCTGAGGAGAAAGTGCCGGCGGTACAGAAACCTGAGCCCCGTCAATACTCTCAACATCCTGTAGGGCGTAGTTTACTGGTACGCCGAATATTTCAAGGGTGATTTCTTGGGCGGTCATAGAAATCATATCGCCTTCAACTACTTTACCTGATTTCAGGACAAGTGTCTCAGCGGTTACCGGATTAATCCAGAGCGCTCCCGCAACTGCCATGAACGATAATCCAATACATACCACTGATAGACGATTCATGCCGGGTATCCTGGCTTTTTTAAACTTCCTCGGTTAATAACCTTCTACGCCAATATATGTATAATACTACGCTCCGGCGAACACGTCAACTACGATGCAGGCAATGGTTAAAGCTCACCGGAATCAATTCGACGTACCACAGGCCTTTAGGCCGTGGTTTGCTTAAGTCCTTCGATTGCACTCAGGACTTAAGCCCTGAGCGAAGTCGAATGGGTTCATGATTTTGACACTGAGCGGCGCCTCTATTATCCGCCCCGCCAGAGGCGGGGCGGTTTTGGCGCCGTCGAAGTATAAAACGCGCCTTTGCCAAAGTAGGAAAGCGAAACTGCTTTGTGTCGGGAAATGGAGCCCCACGCGCATACGTGTGGTACGCCTTCCGCAGTAACACCGTGGGGCGAAATCCGCCGAAGTCCTCCTACGCTCTCTCGAGCTTCGGAGGATCCACCGA
>CAYNSZ010000206.1:0-2150 GCA_964400075.1 uncultured Planctomycetia bacterium | reverse complement strand
CACCGCGCAGGGGTGGCAACGATTTTTCCAATTGAATCATTATGAATTACGGCACTGGTCAGTGAAGCTTGCGTTGGTGATCGTTTTAAAGAATGTGGCCATGCTCCTGCGGCAGCTGGCTTCGATCATCTTCTGTCCCGGGAAGATCAAAAAAATAAGAGTGCGTTTTGGGGACAGCGAAGATAATTCTTTGGGTGCCGCTTGGCTTTTGTTTGCTCTGGCAGCAGCGCTTATTTTGGTTCAGACGCTACGTCCAATGTCAGGCGATAATAGATTATTGAATCGGCTGTGGCAAAGTCTAAAAGGCCGGCTACCTCTTCCGTGGCTGGTGGAGGCTGGCCTCTTTGCCGCAGTCGGTATTATTATTTGTGCAAGTATCGCGCTGACCAGCCTTCCCGCATTCGGCAGCCTGCAGTGGGCTATCCATGCGCCGCCGGCGCTGCAAAAATTGCTGCTGAGTATTTCTTTCTCTGTAGCTGTGTTAAGCGTATACATGCTCAATAATTCTCACCGCACAGCCCTTCCCGAAGTCGATGACGGCGCAAGCCCGCTCGAACGAAACATTCTCGCGCACCTGCCGCAACCCTGTGAGGCTATTTATCAACCCACTTCTCTCATGCTCGGTCCAGGCCAGTGCAGCCTGCGCTGCGGCCATTGCCTGCAGGCAAGCGTCTTAAGCAATTACCTGAGACACCACCGCGATGATTTCAAAACTATGCTTAAAGAAGCTGATAAGGCCGGAATCACCAGCTATGAATGGTGTATGGGCGAGCCCTTTGAAGATCCGGGATTCCTATACGAGATGCTTCGAGAAACAGTCCGGCTGGATAATGCCGAAGAAATTTCTTTTGTTACTAACGCCGCTTTCGCAGCCACTCCTGAAAATGCCGTAGAGGTCTTAGAAACAGTAAAAGGCATTCTTATTGAAGGATACGCTCAAACCAGCCGCGCTTTAAGCGTCAGGATCGATTTCAGCTGGGACAAAAAACACCGCGAGCGCGGTATTACACCCACGCATATTATTAATCTGCTCATGGCCATCCGTAGTACCTTAAGGCTTGAGGTGGCAGTAATGAATACCGTGCCCTTTCCCGATGATACCTCAGTGCAGGATTTACTGGTAGCTTTGCAGGCCGAAGGGCTGCTGTTCCCTGATTTTGATATTTTTGAAGTCAGCAACGGTACTGAAATAGAGCTTACCAACAGCATGAAACTCGTCGTCTATAACATCGGCGCAGTACTTCCCGAGGGAGCAGCCCGGACGCTCGATCTCCCTGAGCGCTACCTCGCCCAGCCGGCGAGCCGGGAATTTATCCTGAGCAACGAAGGCATGGATTTACTTGCCCATAGCCGTATGCTTTTACCTGGCGGCAAGTTTGGCTTGGGCAGTCAGCGGCTGGTTGCCGGGCCTGACGGCCTGCTGTATCTTGACGATAAGTTCGCGAACCGCCGTTGTATACCCCTTGCATCCATAACCGATGTTGTGGGAGCTATCCGTAAAGTCAATCATCACCCTTTACTGCGTGCCTTAGTCAGTAGAGGAGTGGCCTATTGTTGTGATGCGTATGATTCCAGCCCCAAGGGAACCGCTGCCCCTGACATATACCAACTTATCAGCCGGCAGCCGGATGAGATAAATATCGTATCCTGCGCCTGTTTTATAGATCAGCCCTGCGTCCGTTCACAACTGCTTAGGACGCTCGTGTTTGATGAGCTGGTATTGCGCGACCGCGACTTCGGCATGAGCGATGCTCAATGGGCAGCGCTGATTAACGGTGAACTTATGCCTGGTTTTGACGATACCGGCAAGCTCGGCCTGTATGCCGTGGAGGCAGCAGAGCTTGAACAGCAGTATCGCCAGCTCTATGGCCTCAGGCGGCTCTTTACCAATGCCTTGTTCAGTTGGGATGACGACGGGACAACTGCCCGGGCACTGGGCGTAGGATACGGGGCGAGTCTGCGCCAGGCGCTGAATAACGGTTTGCGCCGGGAAGGCTTTCGGCATCTGAAGGCCATGACTTTACGCTACCTATTAGCCGAGCCTCTGAAAGATTATCCTTCACGCGGCGCTTTAGAAAGATTCTTGTCTGATTTTGTGCGCGATGATCCGGAGGTTGAAAAGCGCTTCAGCTGGTGGGCGCTGGCAGCAG
>CAYNSZ010000205.1:0-2167 GCA_964400075.1 uncultured Planctomycetia bacterium | reverse complement strand
GCTTGTATTGTTTTTTTTCTTGCGTTTACTATTCGGTCAATCTACCTTTACGAAAGCTCAGCCAATCCATCGTTTCAAGCACCAGTTGTAGATTCCGATCTTTATGATGAAACCGCCAGGGGATTTGCCGATGGACGAGGGTTAGGAAAAGATTTTTTCTGGCAGCCATTTTTTTATCCGTTCTTTTTATCCGTGGTTTATTTTTTCAGCGGCAACTCAATAATTTCCGCAAAAGTTATTCAGATTCTGTTAGGCAGCTTGACCTGCGCGCTGACCTATAGACTGGGGGAAGAGATTTTTGACAGGCGGATTGGTATCATAGCGGGACTTTTTACCGTGTTTTACGGGCCGCTGTTCTTTTACGAATCGGAGCTTCTGGCGACCGGTTGGGGCGCGCTTTGGACGGTGGTGATTATGCTGCTTTTCCTGAAAGCAAAGGAGAAAAAGAAAAAAGGGCAGTGGTTTTTACTGGGTCTATGCGGTACTTTGAGCATCATTACCCGCCCAGAGTCATTACTATTTTTTCTTGTTGGATGTATCTGTCTGGCGCTTCAGGTTCAGCAAAGATCATTGCTTGTCAGCAGGTTTGTCGCTGTTTTCTCAGGGATTCTGTTAGTTGCAGTGCCGGTTGGTATCGCGGCGCAGCATGCTGTCGGCAAATTTTCGATTCTGCCAACTTCGGGTGGAATCAATTTATACATCGGCAATAATCCGGATTATTGCCAGACTCTGAGTATACGGCCCGGCGAAAAATGGACCGAGCGTACTGAGCTGCCGTGGAGGGACGGGGTGAGTACGATAAAGGGCCAAGACAAGTATTTCAAGCAGTTGGTAATAGAATACGTTAAGAATCACCCGCTTGATTTTGTTAAGGGGCTGTGGTGTAAGGCACTCGAATTCATCTGCTCAAGGGAAATCCCAAGGAACATGAGCATCTATATGTTCGGTAGGTGGTCTCGGTTACTCCGGCTGCTGACGTGGAAAGCCGACGGGTTTGGGTTCCCGTTCGGGTTTATTTTCCCGCTGGCGGTACTGGGTGTAATTTTTAACTGGAGACGGATACCAACGCCAGTGATACTTTTTATCGTGTTGTATCCTCTGTCTATAATTCTGGTTTTTGTTTCGAGCCGTTACAAGGCGCCTGTGGTCCCGGTTTTTTCTATCCTCGCAGCAGCGGGATTAGTCAGTGTAATTAAAAGGGTTTGGCAAAGACGGTGGCGGCAAGTTATGATAATGGCCGCTGTGGTTGTTGTAACGGTTTTACTATCGGTTCTACCTGGGCCATTCTGCCAGGAACAGGTGGATTTGGAGCCAGAGTTTTTCGAGTCGACCGGCCGTATGCTTAATAAGCGAGGTCTCAATGATAAGGCGATGGCGTGTTTTTCCGAAGCCTTGCGGTTAAGACCGGATTTTCCTGAAGCGTATTACGACACAGGCGAAACACTTATGCAGCAGAATAAACTGAGCGAGGCAGCCAGGTATTATAATAAGGCGATTCAGCTAAAGCCGGACTACTCTTTAGCATACGCTGCCTTGGGTTCAGCGTTTCTGAAGCAAGGTCAGGTAAATGAGGCAATCGAGCATTATCAAAAGGCGATTCAGCTAAAGCCGGATTACCCTTTCACGTATGCGAGTCTCGGTTCAGTGTATCTAAAGCACGGTAAGGTAGATGAGGCAATAGAATGTTTTGAAGAAGCGTTACGGCTAAAGCCAGATTTCCCTGAAGCGTATTACTACCTGGGCGTAGCTTTGGATTTGAAAGGTGAGTTGGATGAGGCAATCGAGTGTTTTAGAGAAGCGCTTCGGCTAAAGCCGGATTATCCACAAGTGCATGAACGCCTGACCTCCGTGCTGGTTCGTCAGAAAGAATCAAAAGATGTGATTCAACCATAGCTTATTAAGGCAAACGACTATAAGATATTAGGGAAATGCGTGTTTAGTAGAGAGTAGAAAGAATGAGTGAGTGGGAAATAGATAGGCCGCTGGGACAGTGCTGCGGCAGTGGTAAAAAAATCGAGTATGGCGAAGAATATTTTGCCGCTCTGGTGGAAACCGGGGAAAGATTGGAGCGGCGGGATTTTTGCGCCGATTACTGGCTGGCTGAAAGGCCGAATGTGTACTGTTATTGGAAAACCAGACTGCCACGGCCCGATGAGAAAAAGCATAA
>CAYNSZ010000204.1:0-2171 GCA_964400075.1 uncultured Planctomycetia bacterium | reverse complement strand
GAATCGCGCTCAAGCTTTGGGTCGATGCCGC
The DNA here is from genome assembly GCA_964400075.1 of uncultured Planctomycetia bacterium. Lineage (GTDB taxonomy): Bacteria > Omnitrophota > Gorgyraeia > Duberdicusellales > 4484-171 > JAFGHG01. The sequence continues at coordinate 2,140 of CAYNSZ010000204.1, read as the reverse complement.
AGACGTTCTCTCCGCAGACAATGGTCACGCCTGATATGGCCGCGCCGATGGCAAAATGCTCCCAGTTCTTACGGGCGATCTCGGTCGAACCGAGGGCGCCGGTGAAAATAGGGAGTTTCATTTTCACTTTGATATCCCAGCCATAGCTGGTCTCGGTATCCACCGAAGGAAAGGTCGCGGTGTCAGGAGAGGCCACAACCCCCTTGGGCAGGCCCTGGGCTCCCACCGCGTAACCCTGAATGTTCAGGTGGGAATAATCAATGGGGTAGGCTTTATCCCCGCCGGCGGTAATCTCGCCGAAAGGTCCCGGGTATATGACTTCCCGGCCTCTGAACGAGGCCTTAAAAACATCGCAATTACCCCGGCAACCGTCGATACAGCGCGTGCAAATACCGGACATGGGCGAAACGCTCCGTGAACGGTTTGCGGTCTGTATCGCCTCATTCGCGTTTGGCTGCTGAAAACTCATTGTGCCCTCCTTAATTACGCCGCTGGAAGCGGCGGAATCTCCGCATCCCTATATTTGTATCAAGCGGAGTCCCGCTTAATACGAAATACAATCGAGCGGGAATACCACCGAAGCCGCAGGCGAGGTGGTATCTAAATCTAAACACTTACTGGTCACTTTTTAGGCACCACTATAAATAAAAAAAGGCGCCCTTTCACAAGAACGCCTTTGTTCCGTGCGCTTCTTTACCTCACTGTAAATCGGATAAAATTATACTGAGTAAGCCTTGAGCTGTCAAGTTTTTTTCTTCACTGCTATGCGACCTTTCGGGCGCAGGAAAATCCTTCGCCGAGACGGCAATCAATGCAGGTATCGGGAGTGTCAGCTTCCATGGAAAGCTGGGATTCACAGAGCGCGCAAAGATGTTCCTGACCCTCTTTCATGGGGCCGGGGCAGGCAGTGATGGTCATGGGGCAGACTTCGATACAGGAATTGCATTTTTTACAAAACTCAGGCCGTGTATTAAAAGGAAGGGCAACGTGGCGCTCCTGGCCCCTTCCCACAAAGCCTAAAGAATTCGACTGCCAGACTTCGCTGCAGACTCTCACGCAGCGGCCGCAGAGGACGCAATGGTCATGGCGGAAAGGATAGCGTACCTGTCGCACCCCGCAGCGCACGGCAATATCCTGGATAGCCCGCGAATCCGGCGCCTGAGCCACGAGCATCTCGGCGATGTTTTTGCGGGCTTTAAGTATTTTTTCGGTATGGGCAAGGATCACCATCCCCTCTTCAGCTTCAAGCGTGCAGGAAGCGGTAACTTTAGATTTGCCGTTTTTAACGTGCTCGACAATGCACAGGCGGCAGGCGCCGATAGGCGAAACCGTCCGCATGTGGCAAAGATGAGGAATGCAAATGCCGTACATCAGGGCCGCATCAAGCACTGACGCACCCCGGGGCACGCGTAACACCGCTCCGTTAATCCTCAGGTTCACGTATTCAACCATACCGAACTCCTATGAAACTTCTATTGCCGCAAATTTACAGGATTCCTTACAGATGCCGCATCGGGAACAGCTGCTGTCATCGATAGTGTAACGTTTGGCTTTCTGGGTAATTGCGCCATGCGGACAAGCTTTAAGACAGACGCCGCAGGCTTTGCAAATTTTGTGCTCAATCTGGTAATGGATAAGCTGTCGGCAGGCTCCGGCAGGACAGCGCTTTTGAGTTATATGAGCCTGGTATTCAGATTCAAAATATTTAAGCGTGGACAGCACCGGATTGGGCGCGGTTTTGCCTAAGGCGCATAAAGAGGCCAGGGTAACCGTTTCAGCCGTGTCTTTGAGCAGCTCCAGGTGGCGGGCGCTGCCGCGGCCCTCGGTGATATCAGTGATTATTTCAAGCATACGGCTTAAACCTATCCGGCAGGGAACGCATTTGCCGCAGGACTCATCGATCAGGAACTTTAAAAAATACTTGGCAACGTCCACCATGCAGGTCGACTCATCCATAACCACCATACCGCCGGAGCCGACCATGGAACCCGCCTGGCTGAGCGCTTCAAAATCAACCGGCAGGTCAAAAAGTTTTTCGGGAAGGCAGCCGCCTGAGGGTCCGCCGGTCTGGACCGCTTTTATTTTTTTTCCGTTCGCAGGGCCTCCGCCGATGTCATAGATGATCTGGCGAAGGCTCCTC
>CAYNSZ010000203.1:0-2209 GCA_964400075.1 uncultured Planctomycetia bacterium | reverse complement strand
TTACCGCGAGCGTGTGAATTTTTTTTATCGGCCGGCCAAACTTTGCCAAAGGGATACCTTTGGCGAGGTTGGCTGCGCATGGGGCAAAAATGTCTCGTGCCTGAAAGGTTGCGCAGATACTCGGCAGAAAATATTCTTTGTTTTCTAAAAGGATGCATTGCCTCATCGCATCTGCGGCTGCGGCAAGGTTTAAAAGACCGTTATCAGGACCGACAAAGTAAAAATTTTTCGTCTGAATGGCAATAGGTTTACGGCTTGAGCCTACGCCGGGGTCAACCACCGCCAGAAAAACCGTGCCGTGCGGGAAATATTTGATGCTGTTGGCGAGCATAAACGCTGCCTGCGGTATATCCTGAGCCGCTAGGTCATGTGATATGTCAATAAACTTCACCTGGTGATTGATACCGAGCATAACCGCTTTCATAACCCCCACATAATTATCACGCAGTCCAAAATCGGTTAATAAAGCGACGACGTGCTTCATGTTCCGTATAATTCGGTATGTTTGATTATTTTGTTCATCATCTCGATAACCTGATGGGGATGTTTGCCCACCGCGGTCTCAGCGGAAAGCATAAGATGGGTTGCTCCGTCAAGGATAGCATTGGCCACGTCGCTTACTTCAGCCCGGGTGGGTAAGGGTTCATTGGTCATGCTTTCGAGCATCTGGGTTGCCACCACCACCGGTTTTTTCTTCCTCAAGCAGCGGCTGATAATATCCTTCTGGATGAGCGGAACTTTATATATCGGAAGACAAATCCCCAGATCTCCCCGGGCAACGATGATGCCGTCGCTGGCGTCGATTATGGAATCGAGGTTTACAAGCGCATCCTGGTTCTCAATTTTGGCAAAGAACTGGCAATGGGGATGCTCATCCAAAACCTGCTGCTTTAATAAAAGGATATCTGCGGCGCTCCTGACAAAGGACTGGGCTAGATAATCGACTTTGTACTCGATACCAACGCGCACGTCCCTCTTGTCTTTGTCGGTTAAGGCGGCAAAGGCAAGCTTAACCCCGGGCAAGTTTATGCCCTTATGGCTCATTAAAATCCCGCCGCTGATCACTCTGGTCTTGAGTTTGTGCGGCGTGCGGCCGGTTACTTCGAGGGCGATTTTGCCATCATCAATAAAAATGCGCGAACCCTCGGGGATAACGCTTAACGGCCCCTGGTAGTCAAAGCTGATTTCTTTTTCGTTACCGGTTAAAGCACCCTGAGTAAGGAACAGGACGCTGCGACGTTTCAACGCTAAGGGTCGGTGGAGCTTGCCCACCCGGATACGGTACCCCTCAAGATCCTGCATGATGCGGATGTGCCGTCGTAATTTCTTATTGAGGCTGCGGATGAATCCGATTTTTTCGATATGGCTTGCGTGGTTTGAGTGAGAAAAGTTAAGCCTTACCGCGTCAAGCCCTTGCTGAAACATCTTGCGCAGCTCAGAGGCGGTACTGCTTGAAGGTCCAAGAGTGGCGATAATTTTAGTCTTAGGCACCATGGTATCCAACTATCATAACATAGGGAAAAGAGAAATGGAACACCCCTCGGGCATGCACCGGTTAACGGCAGAGCATTCTGAATTGACAATTCGCGCAGCGGCGCTCATTGCCGTCGGCAGCAAAAGGACAGGCTTCGTCGAACAACTCCTTGAACACGGCGGCAAGAGCCTTGAGGCAAATATCCATGATTTTTTCCTTATCCGCTTCCTCCGTTGGGTGAATGAACGGAGTCCGCTCCAAGGTCCGGATATTATAGAGTTCGGCGTTCACCGTGCGGTGAGGAAAATCACGGGCGATAAAATAGTAATACAAAGGCAGCTGGAACGATTTGACGGTATCCCGAATCGAGCCCCGCTCCATGGCCATAGCCTCAAGGGAAGAAAGCCTTCTCGGTGCAAAGTCTGAACCGCCGGTCTTATAATCTATTATGGTAATGGCGTTATCGTCTAATTGATCAATCCGGTCGACCGTGTACACAAACTTGATCAATGAATCATTGAGGGATATGGTTCCCGAACGCTCCTCTTCAAGGCAGATGATTTTAACCACGCCGCGGCTGCGTTCGCTCTCAAGAAAACTCCTCAGGCGCGCGGTAATGATGCGCTTCAGCAGAAAAGAGTCTGACCTCATCCGGGGAGCGATCTCCCGCTCGAAGCGCTCATCCAGCATTTTAAAAAAAATCTTCTCAAATGCGGAATCAAGGATGGGCTGTCG
>CAYNSZ010000202.1:0-2219 GCA_964400075.1 uncultured Planctomycetia bacterium | reverse complement strand
TTTCTATGTATTTCACGAAGCCAATATCATCTGTAAACTTTAAGATATTGGCTGAGTATATAACCGCTATTCAATCCAGTCCTCAGACTTAATGTCGCCCTGGATACCCACGATTATCCGTTTAATGGGAATTTTGCGCTTTGCTTTTTTTGCTGCTTCCTGCGCAAGGTAAAGCAAACCGCCGCAGCAGGGAACTTCCATAATCATTACGGTTAAGGTGTTTATTTTTGCCTCATCAATCAAGGCCACTAATTTATCAACATATATTTCTTTATTGGTATCGAGCTTGGGACAAGCAATGGCAAGAGACCGTCCCTTTAAATAGCGTGCATGAAATCCTCCCAAAGAATATGCAACGCAATCTGCAGAAAGTAACACATCCTTTCCCTGAAAATAAGGCGCATGCACTGGAACCAGATGAAGTTGTATCGGCCATTGCCGCAAAGCCGACGGCTGATCACCGACAGGTGCATTATCGGCTCTTGTTTCATCCGAACCAAATTGCATCATGCGCATACCGGGACAGGCCTGAAGGCCTGCCTGATGGACTGCCTGTGCGTGCTGTTTTTGAGAAAATTCTTTGGGTATCTCAATCCCTTTTTTCTTTAATACATCGACTGCAATCTTTAAATAGGTGGTTTCACCATGGTCTTGTAAATGTTTCAAGTGGGCCACAATGGTATTCTTTCCCTGGGTAACGATATTTTCCATTACCTTGCGCTCGTCATAGTCCTTCGCTTCCCGCTCCTCAATAGTAATGGCATCCACCGGGCACGAACCAATACAAGCGCCTAAGCCATCGCAAAACAAATCGCTGATAAGACGCGCTTTGCCGTCGATGAGTTGAATTGCTCCCTCAGGACAATTAGGGATACAGTCGCCGCATCCAGTGCATTTATCGACATCAATCTTAATAATCTTCCTTTGAGCCATAAGCACCTCGCCTTATATGTTATACATAGCGGTCTTCTTGTATTTCTTTTCCTGATATCGCTCTACTAAATCACGCAGGGTTATAGACTCAAGCGTTGCCGCCAGCTTCTTGGATGCCTGCTTCCAAATGTCGTGAGTCACCTTGATTGAAACCTGCTCCCTCTCTCCTGCACTGTTATCGGCATTGATGAGCTGGATTCCGCCCTCGAGTACCTCTACTATCTGCCTCACGGTAATCCGGGAAGGCTCTTTGGCAAGTACATACCCTCCATGGGCGCCCCGGTAAGAATTGACCAGGCCGCTGGTCCGAAGAGGTATTATGATCTGACTTAAATACTTCTCGGAGATTGCCTCTTTCTGCGCAATTTCCCTCAGCATCACTGGCCCCCGACCAGACGCCAGAGCCAACCCCAGCATAAGCCTTAGGCCATAACGGGTACGGGTTGAGACTTTCATTGTTTCCTCAAATTACTACTGAATCGCTAGGTTTTTGGTACTATACCTTTATTTGCTGGGCGGGTCAAGATTTTTATTGGCATTTCTTATTGGCAGTTGTAATGCTTTGCAATACCTCTTTAACTGCCTCTAAGGTTCTTTTGATAATGGCACTGGAATGCGCGAGGGAAAGAAAATTCGCTTCAAATCCTGACGGTGAAAAATATATACCTTTTTTCAGTAAACGGCCGTAAAAATCCTTAAACAGAGCGCTATCTTGCCTGAGAGCATCGTTAAAGCTTATCACTCTCTGCCGGGTGAAGAAAAGGCTAAACATAGAACCGATATGGCTCACCTGTAGAGGAATCCCGAATCGCTCCGCCAGCTGCTCGATTCCCCTCGACAGCTGGGTGGTTCTCTCCTCGAGCATCTGATAGGGTCTGCTTTTTTTTAAAATATCGAGGGTGGCTATGCCGGCGCACACTGCAAGAGGATTTCCAGCCAGGGTCCCGGCTTGATAGACATCCCCTTCTGGGGCAAGGAGCTGCATTATTCTTCGCCTGCCGCCAAACGCTCCTATCGGCAGCCCTCCGCCAAGAATCTTACCCAAACAGGTGATGTCAGGCCGTACGTTAAACAGCTGCTGAGCCCCGCCGTAGGAAAGACGAAAGCCGGTAATGACTTCATCGAAAACCAGCACGATACCAAAGCGGTCACAAATCCTCCGCAATCCCTGTAAAAAAGAAATATGGGGGATAATCACGCCGCAATTTGCAGCCACCGGCTCAACGATGATGGCCGCGATCCGCCCCGTAAGTCTTCTAGCCACCTTCTCAACCCCCCCCAGGTCG
>CAYNSZ010000201.1:0-2271 GCA_964400075.1 uncultured Planctomycetia bacterium | reverse complement strand
CCTGCCGCAGGTTCGGCGAGGCGGGCCTCGCCGAAGATTCTATCTATTTTAAATTCCGGGGCGTTGCCGGTCAATCGTTCGGCGCCTGGCTTGCCAAAGGCATTACCTTTGAGCTCGAGGGCCTTGCCAATGATTATATCGGAAAAGGCATATCCGGCGGAAAAATCATAGCCTATCCTGACCGGCGTTCGACTTACCAGCCTGAGGAAAACATTATTATCGGCAATACGTCCTTCTACGGCGCAATTTCCGGAGAAGCCTACATACGCGGAATTGCCGGAGAGCGCTTCTGCATCCGCAATTCCGGACTATACGCTGTGGTTGAGGGCCTGGGAGACCATGGGTGTGAATACATGACCGGCGGCAGGGTAGTGGTTATCGGCATAACCGGCAGGAATTTTGCCGCGGGAATGAGCGGCGGCATTGCCTATGTGTTTGACCAGGACAAGAATTTCCGCAAAAAATGCAATATGGGCATGGTCCAGCTTGAAGAGCTGGATACTGACGATAAGACCGCGGTCCATGATCTGCTCCGGAAACACCTCCAGTACACCCAAAGCCCGGTTGCTAAAAAAATCCTTGATGATTTTTCAGCCAAGATAAAGCGTTTCATCAAAGTCATGCCCATCGAATACAAGCGCATCATCGAGCTTAAGAGCGAAGACGAGAAGCTGGATCTGATTGAAGTGTCTGATTGAGAAACACGAATGTCCACGAATAAAAAACGAATGGCCACGAATTGGGGGACATAAAGGGGGAGAAGAGAATAAGCCACCCCGTTAAATAAAAGTCTTGAAGAGTTGTTCATTTTTCTTCATTCGTGGTAATTCGTCCCTAATTCGTGGAAATTCGTGTTACAAACTATGAAAGACGTCAAAGCCTTTTTAAAAGTACAGCGGCTCAGAGAGCAGTACCGGCCGGTCTGCGAACGGCTCAAGGACTACCAGGAAGTCTTACAGGTCCGCAATGAAGCTATTGCCCGGGAGCAGGCTTCCCGCTGCATGGATTGCGGCGTACCTTTTTGCCACTGGGCCTGCTCTGTGGGAAACTATATACCGGAATGGAACGATGCCATGTTTGAAGGGTACTGGCAGAAAGCCTTTAGCCTGCTCGATGAGACCAATAACCTGCCTGAGATTACCGGAAGGGTCTGCCCGGCGCCCTGCGAATTCTCTTGTGTCCTGGGCATCAATGACGAGCCGGTCACTATCCGTGAAAACGAGCTGAATATCATCGAATACGGCTTTAAGACCGGCTTGATAAAACCGCGGCCGCCAAAGCAGAGGACAGGTAAAAAAGCCGCGGTTATCGGTTCAGGTCCGGCTGGTTTGTCCGCAGCCGCTCAGCTTAACCGCGTCGGCCACAGCGTGACTGTGTTTGAACGCGACGCAAGACCGGGCGGGATTTTACGCTACGGCATCCCGGATTTTAAATTGGAGAAAAGGGTAATCGACCGCAGGCTTGAACTCTGGAAAAAAGAAGGCATTGAGTTTAAGACCGGCGTTGAGGCAGGCACTGCCTATCCGGTCAGCGCTTTATTAGCGGATTTTAACTCCGTAGTTATTGCCACAGGCTCGCGCCAGCCCCGCGACCTGGCTATCGAAGGAAGAAATCTTTCCGGCATTTATTTTGCCATGGACTATTTGACCCAGAATAACCGCAGGCAGTCAAGCGAGAGCCTTGGCAGCGGCCCAGTCATTGACGCCAAGGGAAAAAAAGTAGTGGTCATCGGTGGAGGGGATACCGGCTCTGACTGCGTGGGTACTGCCAACCGCCAGGCAGCTTCTTGTGTTGTGCAGATAGAGGTCATGCCCAAGTCTGCAGAATGCCGGCAAGATGAATATCCCTGGCCAATATACCCCTTGTTGCTTAAAACCTCAAGTTCTCACGAGGAAGGAGCCCAGCGCCAGTGGGCAATTCTCACTAAGAAATTCATCGGTGAGAATGGAAGGCTTACTAAATTGTCTTGCATCCGGGTTGAGTTTACCAACCAACTACTAACTACAACCAACAAACCACAAACCTGTCCGGTGATGAGGGAGATTCCGGGAACAGAATTTGAAATAGAGGCTGATTTAGCGATTCTCGCGGTGGGTTTTGTGCATCCCGAACATGGGCCCCTGCTTAAAGACTTAAATCTTGAGCTTGATTCAAAAGGAAACATCAAAACCGATTCTAACTACATGACTTCCCGTAAAGGCGTGTTTAGCGCCGGGGATAGCCGCCGGGGCCAGTCTCTCGTCATGCACGCCATAAGCGAAGGCCGTCTTT
>CAYNSZ010000200.1:0-2276 GCA_964400075.1 uncultured Planctomycetia bacterium | reverse complement strand
GAAGAAAACCGCTGCGCACTGAGGTTTTGTCAAGAGCCGCCTGCGGGTTATTGGTCCCTATGCCCACGTCTCCGGCTATCCAGACGTCGCCTGCCTGCTGGGGATTCGTCGGATTGGGTGAGTCAGCGCCGTCAATTCCATTTCCGTTAAAATCACCCACACCCAAGGCATTGGTCACCAAGCGCTGGTATACTCCAAAGGGCGCCGGGTAGTAGGTGGTTAAAGTGATGCTTTCCTGTGCATAGGCGGCAGAAAGACAGAGAAAAGATATTAAAAACGCGCAATAACACTTCTTTGGCATAGCCCCTCCTTGCTGACCCCTATTATTAATTATACCTTAAATTATTATACCATGGGGAGACATGAAAAGCCCCCTTCAAATACTCTTAAACCCGGCAAGCTCAGGCAACCGACTCCGGCAAAGATTTCTGGACCATCATGTGCCAAAGAAGCCAGGAGCCGAATATAAGACAGGCCAGCATCGAAAGCGCTGCCGCGCCTTTAAAAATCCCTGCCAAAAGCGCATCGTGCTGCAGCCAGCGCATCCTGACCAGAAGGTAGTTCCAGTCATGGATGGCTTCGGCGCCAAAGGGGCTTACCAGGGGTATGGACATCCTGCGCGCGTCAGCGGCGTAGCGGCTGATATCAAAAAGGTTCGTCGAGAGCCAGCCGAAACAGAGGCTGATTGAAAAAAAATCCTTCTGGCGGTAAAAATTGAAGACAGCCAGCACGGGAGCGGCAATCTGAAACAGGGTACCGCCGAGCATATGCATGAACTGGCCAAACGGCATAAATATCAGGTGCCCGAATTCATGGATGCCTAAATTGAGGGGCCCCAGAATACTTTGATACTCAGAACTGGCCAAGTGGCGGATGAAGACGTAAGCGAACCAGAAAAGAAATAATATTCTCCACTGCCAGCGTCTGCCCCGGCACCATACACGGGCTTCACTCAGATAAGATTGTCTTGGTTTTTGGATCAAAGCCGTAGATTTTTTTGAGTTTCATAGTCTCGGGGGTTTTTACCGCTGTGTTTAATGGTCCGAGAGCGATATTTTTTCCTCAACCATCCTGGTCAGCTCTTCCGGCGCGCCGCTCTCCACGTATATCCGCCGCAATTCCTCGAGGGCTTTTAGACTGAGTATCTGGGCGCTGCTCGTGTGAACAGCCACGTTTTGAAAATCTCGGCGCATATAGGCTTTATACGCATAGGCCAGGTATTTATTGGCATGCAGCCGGTAACTGTGGTATTTGTATAACCCCTGCGGCGGCGTCATCTGCCGGTACTGATCAAGCGCTGATTCCTGCTTATTGATGAGGCGCTCCATGACGCTGGTGAATACCGCCCATTCATATTCCTCGGGGTCGTCCAGGATGTTTTTCTCGCTGATAGTCGAAAGCACAAGCTCCTCCTCAATGGCCTTGGCCTTACGCAGATAGCCGGCGATTTCCCGGTGCTCTTTTGCCCACTGGCGGTACTCAAGGCTTTCCTGCTCCCTTTTGCCGCCGCAGCCAGCCGCAAACAAACAAACGGCACCTGCCATAAGCAGCCATAATCGACAGCGGCCTGTCGCCATTATTCACCTGCCGGTTCAGGAAGCGGCGGCTCGGAAGCGGCTTTAATCACGATATCAAAATGCTCTTTCTGGCCGGCATTCATGCGTATCTGGTCTTCTGAAGAGTAAAGCGTGTCTCCGCCGCGGGCCGTGACTACCACATAGATATCGGGAAACTCTTCATCAAACTCCTGCTCCGTATAGATAATGGTAAATTCGCCGTTTTTCTTGGTCGTGGTCACCCCTAAGAAATCATGCGTCCCCAGGTCTAAATCATAGGCGCTTATCATGAGTTTAGCCATACCCGTACCGGCCTCATCCACAACCTTTCCCTTGATAGTCCAGAGCTCAGCGGCTGCCGTAGCGCAAAGACACGCCCAGAGCGCCGTAGCCGCGACAGCGACAGGAATCATCTTTTTTGGCATAGAGGGCTTACTCCACTACTCCACAGTTATGGTTACATCTTACGTATCGCTTGAAATGACCAATAACCAAGATACAAATTCCAAACAATAATCTCCGCCACAATGATTTAATTATCTGGGCGGATCCGCCTTCGGCGGAAAATTCCAATAACCAATGACCAAACAGGTTTTTTCTGTTTGAATATTGGAATTTGCCCTCCTTTGCTAAAGCTACGGAGGGCATCGTGCGAAGCCTTGGCGAAGGCGGATATAAAGGGGACAGACACCTTTTTCCGTTGACAACCGCCCATCGGGT
>CAYNSZ010000199.1:0-2305 GCA_964400075.1 uncultured Planctomycetia bacterium | reverse complement strand
AAGCGGGCGAGCGGAATCGAACCGCCATATCAGGCTTGGAAGGCCTGTGTTCTACCATTGAACTACGCCCGCTAAAAAAAATCCTTGTATTCAGGTTTTTTACCTTAGATTTTTTTTACGTCGAGGCTGAAAGCCGAGACGAGATACCCAATACTAATTATCCAGGGTTATTCCTTACTTTTTTTTCATGCCGAGGCTACGATCCTCTATTGCTACGCGCTAGGATAAATTCGATGATGTATCTCACGGCGAATTTAGCTGAGGCGGAAATACCCTATACTATTTGATTAGGGTTATTCCTTGCTTTTTTTTCATGCCGAGGCTACAATCCTCTATTAATTACGTGCAAGGACAAATTCGAGATTGTAACACTCAACGAATTTAGGCCGAGGCTAAAATAAATTATATATGGACGGGGGAGGATTCGAACCTCCGAAGCGCAAGCGCAACAGATTTACAGTCTGCCCCCTTTGGCCGCTTGGGTACCCGTCCATCGAAAAAGTATTTATCTAGGGTTATTCCTTATTTTTCGATGGCTCCGATGTTTTTGAACCGAGGAGCTTAATTAAAAAAGACGTTATATAGGGTTCGTCGAAAAAGAAACTATATAGGGTCATTCCTTGTTTTTCGACGACGTCGAGGATATATAGCCGAAGCACTAAGTCAAAAAAGCAATTATCAATCCTACAAGATACACACTAGGATACTTTTCCCAATTTTTAACGCGGAAAAGTAAGCCGGCGAGAGGAATCGAACCCCCAACATCCTCATTACAAGTGAGGTGCTCTGCCGATTGAGCTACGCCGGCAAAATGGCATATGGCGTATGGCTAATGGTTAGAAAATTATGCCAAAGAACCAGACCCGGGAGTACGCGGGCAGCGCTTCAAGAACGCTTTGATTTTATGAGCTGCTGAAAAGCTTTGGGTAGATAATCAATGACGTCGGAAGCAATGAGGCAGTTTTCTGTCTTATCCCGGGCGGCGATATCACCGGCTAAACCGTGCAGATAAACGCCGCGGCGCGCGGCATCAAACGGGGAAAGCCCTTGCGCCAGCAATCCGGCAATAACACCGCTGAGGACATCGCCCGTGCCCGCGGTTGCCATGCCGGGATTGCCGGTATTATTTTCATAGAACTTTTTACCGTCACTGACCAGACTGTGACGGCCTTTAAGCACAAGCGTTAAATTATATCTGAGGGCAAACTCCTTGACAAGAGCTTTACGGTTTTTCTTTATCGTGGGGATGTCTTTCCTGATCAGCCGGGAAAACTCTCCCGGGTGAGGCGTAAGAATGAGTTGCCGAGTTTTCCTTTTCTCCAGCACCCTGAGGCAAGTAGCGAGCGCAGTTATCCCATCGGCATCGACAACCATGGGCTTATCTATTCTGCCGGTGATTGCCACCAGAAGACGCCGGGTATCCGGGTGCAGGGAGGCGCCGGGACCTATAACCAACACATCGATTTTTTCAAGTATGGCGCAGATTTGCGCAAATGCTTTGAAGTTTAAGCAACTCCTCGTATCGGCGAGCGGCAAACTCATTACCTCAGTGAGTTTGGTCTCAAAAATAGGATTAAGACTCCGGGGAACACCCGCGGTTACAAGGCCAGCGCCGCTGCGTAACGCCGAAAGAGCGCAAAGGCAGGCCGCTCCGGTCAGGCCGGCTGAGCCGCCAATCACCAGCACATGACCGTAATGGCCTTTATGAGTATCTTTTTTTCTGGGGAGTAACGGTAGAATTTTCATGCCCGTTTCAGGCCGCCTCAGATAAGGTGCGGGCTTTGCGGCCTTTGCGCTTTTGCACTACAGCGCTCGCCACCGCGTAATCTTCTACATGAGTGATGGATAAAAAAACTTCATCACCGATATTTTTTTTAAAGATACAGTAGGGGGCGCCGTTCTCGCGGTTAAGTATCAGGATATCTTTCAAAGCCAGCGGGTATTCTTTTGAGAGGGCTTTAATGACCGCTTCTTTGGCGGCAAACCGCGCCGCGAGCCGCTGGTAGTACATCTTGCCCTGAAAAACATGCTCCAGCTCTTCCCGGTTAAAAACCCGTTCGAGGAAACTGTCCCCCCAGCGCTCAATGGCGTTCTTCATCTTTTCGATTTTGATGATGTCAATACCTACTCCGACCAGCATAAGCAACACAGCCCGTTCTACTGGGTAACCAACCCTGCCTCAGCGCTTGATCAGGGAACACATCTCCTCCACCGCGGCGGCGATACCGGTAAACAGGGTACGCGAAATGATGGAATGACCGATATTCAGCTCCTCGATTGTCCTTATGGTTACTATCTTTTTAAC
>CAYNSZ010000198.1:0-2309 GCA_964400075.1 uncultured Planctomycetia bacterium | reverse complement strand
ATGGAAATGGCGGCCTTAAAGATGTCGGTGTGACCGATGATCCAGTTAGTCATGTAGCCGCCGTAACTTCCTCCGGTAACACCCATGCGTTTTACGTCTATGTAAGGCTTGCGGCTTATAAATCCGGTCCAGGCCATGATATCTTCATAATCCGAGCCGCCCCAATTATTCCAGATGGCTTTGGCGAAATTTTGGCCGTACCCGAGGCTGCCGCGGGGATTACAGCAATGCACAACGTAGCCGGCGGCGGCCAGATAATAAAATTCAAAGGTAAAAAAATTACCGTACTGCACCTGGGGCCCGCCGTGTATCTGGAGTATCGAAGGGTATTTCTTTTGAGGATTAAAACCGGGGGGTTTTAATCCTCAAAAGAAATATAATCCATCCCTGCAGAGTCTTTGCGGCCTTACGTTTCATCCAGACTTCCTCAACCGGGCCCAGCCTGACCCTGCTAAGAAGAGCGCTGTTGACTGAAGTAAGCCGCCGCTTTATGCCTGAAGTCATATCGTGCACCCAGACTTCACCGGGATTTTCTGAATCGGAGAAAAAATAGGCGAGCTGCCGGCCGGCCTTATCCATGCTGAGTGAAGCAACGACTCCCGGCCCGGAAATAACCTCGGTGATTTTTTTGTCGGCGAGGTTAAGCGCTTTAACCACGGTATTGCCGTGATGGGAAACCTGAAAGATTATTTGCCGGCCGCGCGCAGTCCAAATCGGCGCGGAAAGTTCAGGCACGCCCACCACATCGTTAATGGTCCCGCTCGAAATTGTAAAATCGAACTGGCGGGTGAGGTTAGTGGCTGCGGCTGCGCCCTGTACCGGCATAAGCCAAAGCCGGGTATTCCTCCACCACTGGTTCTTGACTTGGCATCCCACATAGGCGATGTATTTACCGTCAGGAGAAAACACCGGAAGATCTTTAGGCCCGCTAGGGGTTTTAAGCTTGCGCATAGCCCCGCCGGATACGGGCATGGTAAAAATATCAACCGCTTCCGGGTCAAGATCAGGCTCCTTGCTGCGGTTGGATATAAATACGATACGTTTACCGTCCGGAGAGCAGGCCGGCGAAAACTCATCATACACCGGATGGCTGGTGAGCTGACGGTTTTTGCCGCTGCCAACGCTGATTTGCCAAAGGTGCCAGCGCTCTTTAGGAAGATACCCCTGGCCGTCATACTTGTAAAACACCCTGTTGATGTGGCGCGAAACCACACCTAGTTTCTTTTTCTCCTCGTCTTTCTCCCGCGCGATTGCCTCCGGGTCTTTCTTACGGAAACAACAGATAAGCGATTGTGAATCAGGCGACCAGCTGAAGCTTTTAAATTCGCCTTTCATGGCGGTGAGGGGCTTTGCTTCACCGCCGTCAACTGCTATGGTATAGAGCTGAAACTGCTTTTCGTCCTTACGGTTTGAAAGGAAAGCAATAGCCTTGCCGTCGCAGGACCAGCGCGGCATTATGTCGTTGTGTTCGCCGTAGGTAAACTGGCGGGCAGGCCGGTGGCAGGAGACAATCCAGAGGTTTGAATATTTTTTTTTATTTTTGGCATTGACTGTCTGAAGGCTGAAAATAATCTGTCCTGACTCCGGGGCGATATCTGCTTGGGCAATCACTTTCAGGCTGGCGAGGTCCTGAACCCGCAAATTTTTCCTATTTGCCTTCATACTCTTTAAGCATGTTGCAAAAAAGCAGGCCTTGTTCGATAGCGTCATCAAGGGCAACGTGAGACTTGATATGCCGGTCGAACCAATGCTCGGGCATCAGGCTCTTGGTGACCTCATGGAACGGCCGGCGCATCAGGGCCCAGGCGAAGGATTTGATATCCAGGGCGTAAAAAGAAAAGGGGTTCTCGCCGGTAAATTTTATCAAATACCAACAGATGAACATGAAATCAAACGGCGCCGGGTATCCCAGAAATACCGGCTTTGCCGGCAGGGCTTTCAGCCAGGCCAGATAGGCTTTCATGGCGGCCTGGGGCTCCTGTAAATCACTGCGGCAGGCCTGCCAGGCCTGAGGCTGGGTTTGCCACCACTTCATGGTCTCAGGGTCGGATTTAGCGCCGGGCAGAGTTTCCAGGTTAGCACTGAAGGTTGAAATTATTTCTTTATCCGGTTTAAAGGCGGCTGAACCGAAGCTGAGCATGGAATACTCACCCGGTATGGGGCCGTCAGATTCAATGTCCGTGCTTATATAAATCTCTTCCATATCCGTATTTTACCTTTTACCGCTTCCCCACCTCGGAGGTGGGGAAAAACGGTTCTAAAAAGCTAAGCGGGGCTGGTAAATTTTGCCTACTTTTTCTCCACCTCGG
>CAYNSZ010000197.1:0-2334 GCA_964400075.1 uncultured Planctomycetia bacterium | reverse complement strand
AGCAAGGAGAGCGCATGGAATACGATTTATTATATAGAAAAAAATTACGCAAGGCCATCGAGGCCGAAGTCAAAAGCGGCGCAAGTTATGATTGCGTGGCTTCCCTGGTCAAGAACGGCAAAACTCGGGCTCAGTTTCTGTCTTTTTCTAAACGCGTCCACGGAACGAAAACTATGCTCTGCGGCCGTTTAAAACGGCTGGGTGCCAATGCCTCTGAACTACTCGAGGTATGCGAACGACAGACCTTCAGTCCCGAGAATTTTACCTTGGAGGGCGCTTTAAATCTGGGTTTAGAGGCTAACGCCACGGCGATTAAATGCTATCGGGATTTAGAGCGCCTGAGCGAAGCTGTCGAGGAGAAGGCCGCGTTTAAGAAGCTGGTCAAAGAAAAGGCTTTGGAAAAGAGCAAAGTCAAGCAAGAGAAAAAGTTTGACCGCGAGAGCGGCCTTGGCCTAACCAAGAACGCATTGCGTCGAGGCTTCCTGGGTGGCAGGTAATTAATCAGGTCAAATGGGAAAGGTGTATGAGAAATTGGGCAATGGGGGGTACCTTTTTATTATTTTAAGGCACGTTTAACGCGCCGCAAGAACGCAGACGCAAAGAAAGGAGGCACGATGCCAGGGATAAAACAGGAGTTAGTCGCGATGCTGAATCAGGCTTTGGAATTGGAACACGCGGCCCGGATACAATATCTTGCTCACGCGGAGCTTATTGCCGGTGTTAATGCGGAATCAGTTATTGAACGGCTTAAAGAAATCGCTTCTGATGAGCAGAAACACGAAGAAAAGTTCCGCACCCTTATCGGCAGCTTTTTGGGAGGAGAACCAACCATGGGACTTGCGCCCACGCACCGGGCGAAAGAATTGAAAAAAATCCTGGAAGTGAATCTTAAGGGCGAAAAAGATGCCATTGATTTTTATAAGACAATCTACGAGAAAGTCCTTGAGAACAAAGCTAAGCTCGCCTATGAGTTTGAAACTCTGGAGCATGAGATCCGCCATGTTATACTCGATGAGCAGGAGCATGTAACAGAACTCGCGTTGATACTTGGCAAGTAAAACTGTGCCATTAATCTGATTTACGATGACGCCGGCTTCCTGTTGTAGGTTTTCAAGGCAGCAAGATGCCGGCGTCTGTTTTAAATGGAGAGCCCGTTTATGTCCGGAAAGATTATACGGAAATGCCATAACAGGGGCACGGTAAATACGGAAGAGCTCTTCCAAAAGTACCGGAATAAAGTTTACTGGCTTGCGGTCAGCATTACGCATAATAAGAACGAAGCCCAGGATGTGCTGCAAAATTCCTTTTTAAAAATCATTGAAAACATAAAGGGATTCCGCGGCGAATCGCAGCTTTCCACCTGGATTTACCGCATCGCCTATAATGAAGCCCTCAGCCTTTTTAAGCGCAAATACAAGACCGTTAGCTTTTCTGATTATGTGGGCAAGGAAGCAAAAGAGATCCCCCGCGATCTGTTTGTCAATTGGTCCGAACTTCCCGATGAGCACCTTCTGGACGATGAGCTTAAGGAGAGAATCGAAGAAGCAATCCGGCGCATGCCCCTGAAATACCGGATCGTGCTCATCCTACATCATGTGGAACGCCTCCCCTTAAAAGAAATCAGCACCATAGTGCGGATGAAAGTGAATTCCTTAAAAACGCGCCTGCACCGGGCCTGCGGTTTACTCCGGGAGGAAATCGCCGCCTACGAGCACGATATCCTCAAGCGCAGACCCGAAGACGACGCTCACTGCGGCCTGCATATGAAGTTTGTCTATGACTACCTGAAGCAGGCCCTCGATGAGCAAAGACGGGCCAGTTTCGATACCCATATCGTAGACTGCCCGCCCTGCAAGTCATTCCTTGCTACCTACAAAAAAGCAATGCAGATTACCTCTTGCCTCCAGTGCCAGGACATCCCTTCTTCCTTACGCGCGAAAATCGAAACCTTCCTGTTCAAACGGAAAGGTTAATTAATCGACCAGCGTAAATCCCCGGCCTTTAAAACCAGGGGCTATGGGTCTTCTTCAAAATCCCTATATTTTACAGGCTTATCTGGGTGAAACTTTTACTGCATAAAACTATCTAAATTATAGAGAAATAGAGTGCCGGTTCATAGTTTTGTTATGAGGCGGGAGGCACCGCCTTCTGCGAGGAAATATATACCACCTCGCCAGTGGCTCGGTGGTATCTCCCGCTCCATAATTTTGTTATTTCGCGGGACCCTGGCTTCGCCAGGATAATTGAGCAGTTAAGTCGGTACCCCGACTCTCGTCAGGGTCATTTCCCCCGCTTCCAGCGGGGTAAATGAGGAGGTTGCTATGGTTGAAACAG
>CAYNSZ010000196.1:429-2360 GCA_964400075.1 uncultured Planctomycetia bacterium | reverse complement strand
AAAATTACCATAGCCAAAAAAGAGATTAACCTTAACAACCTGCTTATCGGGGCGGTATTTTTCAGCGTCCTCGGTTTAATCTTTTTCATCTACGCCATAGATTTTGCGGTGCTGGTGTTGGCAGTCCTGCTCTTTGTATACGCCAAGTTTATCAGGAAAATCGAGCGCCTGCCTTCATACCTTGACCTGTCAATCCTGGGGGCGATGGCCTTGTTAATCCCGCTTTTGACCATGGTAACTTTCCAGATTTCCGCGTATGCCGTTTCTGCGGTCGGCTTTGCCATGCTGGTTACGCTGCTCTTTGAAAATCTCGAACTGTCACTTTTATTTTCTATTTTTATTTCTATCATGGGTGCCAGCATTGATGGGGGTAATTTCAATTTAGGGATGAGCCTGTTTGCAGGAGGCCTGAGCGCGACCATGCTTACCTACCGCATCCGCAGGCGCTATGAGGTTATCCGGGCTGGATTTCTTGCCGGAGCGGTCCAGTTTCTCGCTGCTTTTATTATGAATAGAGAAGCGAACCTGTTTTCTATTTCGGCCCCGGATTTAAACCTGTTACTCACCTGTCTTGCCACGGGGGTCCTATCAGCCTTTCTTGTCATGGGCAGCTTGCCGTTTTTTGAATATCTGTTAAAGGTAGTCACCAATATTTCCCTGCTTGAATTATCGGATTTCAACCAACCACTTTTGCGCCAGCTGATTCTGGAAGCCCCCGGCACCTACCAGCATTCCTTAGTGGTTGCAAATTTAAGCGAATCAGCGGCCGAAGCTATCGGCGCCAATCCCCTGCTTGCCCGGGTGGGGGCGTACTATCATGATATCGGCAAGATGGAAAAGCCCGATTATTTTGTGGAGAACCTTATCAGCTACCGCGATGTGCATAAAAAACTGAAACCTTCCATGAGTAAATTGATTATTTTTAACCACGTCAAAGAGGGCTTGGAGTACGCCCGCAAGCACCGTTTGAATCCCAGAATCGTTGATTTTATCCTGGAGCATCACGGAAAGACCCTTGTGTACTTCTTTTATCAGCGGGCTAAGGAGCTTGAGCCCGAGGGTAAGCACGAAGAGGAGTACCGCTATCCCGGGCCAAAGCCGCAGAGCAAGGAGACCGCCATCGTCGCTTTAGCCGATACCATTGAGGCGCTCTCGCGCACGCTCGATGAGCCGACGCCTTCCCGGATCGAAGAGATGGTGCGGGAAGTAGTACGGAAACGCTTCATGGAGGGAGAGCTTGACGAGAGTTCCCTGACCCTGAAAGACCTCGAAAAAATAACTCAGAGCTTTAGTAGGATTTTAAACGCCATGTTTCACGTGCGCGTCAATTACCCGCGGGAAGAATCTCCTGAAAAGCCGGAACTGAAAAAGTGATTGCAGGGTGAAGATAGAATTAGCCATCCAGCCCAACCTGAAGTTCATCAAGCGTAAACAACTAGAGCAGGATATCGAGCGTATCCTTCGTCAGGTTCACCGCACGGGGCAACGGTTCTCGTTTCTGGTATGCGATAACGCCTGCATCAAGCGGTTGAATAAAAAGTATTTTGGCAAACGTGAGGCTACCGACGTCATCGCCTTTCCCTTGGCAACGTCGCGGCGGGAGCGTTTTGTCGGCGAGGTGGTTGTTTCTCTCGATGAGGCAGACAGGGTTGCGGCAGCGTTAGGCCAGAAGCGGCGGCATGAATTGCTTTTGTATTTCATCCACGGGATCCTGCATCTTCTGGGTTATGACGACCGCAGGAGGCGGCAGCGGGAAATCATGGAACATAAACAGAGGCAGATTTTTGAGAAGATCATCAACGCCAACACCGCCCGGAAGCTAAAGCCATGATCGAGAAAGATAACGGTTTTGTGCTCAGACGGTATAACTTCAGGGAGACCAGTGTCATCGCTTCGCTTTACACCGAGCGCTTTGGGAAAATAAGCGGGAT
>CAYNSZ010000196.1:0-400 GCA_964400075.1 uncultured Planctomycetia bacterium | reverse complement strand
ACCGGCAAACGCGAGTTCAGTACCTGCCTCGATGTGTTCAGTTTCAACGAGTTGATATTTTACCCTAAGAAAAGCGAGCTGTGGCTGGTATCGCAGGCGGATCTTATACGCGATTACCGGTTTATCCGCACCGACCTTGCAAGAGCCCGGGTTGCCGCGGCCATGGTCAACAGCATTGAGCGCTTAATGCAGCCTTGGGATGTCAACCAGTATATTTTTAAGCTTATCCGAGACTGCTTTGATTTGTTGGAAAACCAGAAACCTTTAAAAGTGCTTTGTATTTTTATCATCAGGTTTCTGGCCTTTTCCGGATTTAAGCCCGAATTTAACCACTGTATCGGATGCAGGAGTCCTTTGCGCATTGAGGTTAATTTCAGCGTTTCCCACGGCGGTTTCGTCT
>CAYNSZ010000195.1:0-2379 GCA_964400075.1 uncultured Planctomycetia bacterium | reverse complement strand
ATGAAACGGGCGATTTATCCGGGCACCTTTGACCCTGTAACCAACGGCCACCTTGATATTATTAAGCGGGCGGCGTTTATCTTTGGGAAGGTTATCGTGTCGGTCGTCAAGCATCCCTCTAAGGAGTGCCTTTTTTCTTATGTTGAGCGGATGGCGTTGATAAAGCAGGCGACCAAAGGCCTGAAAGGGGTGCAGGTAACTAGTTTCGACGGCCTGGTCGTTGATTATGCCAAGGCCCGGGGAGCGCGGGCCATTGTCCGGGGTCTTCGGATGATTTCTGACTTTGAGTATGAGTTCCAGATGGCCCTGACCAACCGCAACCTTAATCCCAGCATCGAGACCATATTTCTTATGCCGCATCCCGAGTACTCCTTTGTTTCTTCGCGCCTCATTAAAGAAGCGGCTTTGCTGGGAGCAGACTTAAGAAAATTTTTACCGTCACCGGTGCTGGTGGCATTAAAGAAAAAGTTCAATGAAAATAAGAGTCGAATCTCTCGGTAGCGAGCCGCTCATGCTTACTGAGAATGTGCCTGCTGACTGCTGGGAGCTTGACGGTTTTGATATGAAGTTTGTGGGCGATATCAGGATCGTTGCCACCTTCATCAGGAGTGTCGGGTTCATTTCGGTCGATGCCCGGGTGGGGCTAGAGAGAGACATCACTTGTTCCCGCTGCCTTGCCAGTTCCTGTCAAGCCGTCACCATCGATTTTAGAAAGAATTATCCACTCAGCGAGTTGCATGATTATCTTGAAATAGATCAAGACATACGCGAGGAAGTTCTGTTGAATTTTCCCATGCGCGTGCTGTGTAAACCGGATTGTAAAGGCCTCTGCCCGGCTTGCGCGGTAAATTTAAACGTCGAAACCTGCAGGTGCGCGTCGAAAAAAGCCAGTTGACGCGCAGCTGCTCAAGATTTCAAGCGATTGACCAGATGCCAGCGATAGCATAGCGCCAAGGAGGTACATGCATGGCCCATCCAAAACGTAAACATTCCCGTTCCCGCGGTAGAAAGCGCAGAACTCACCAGAAGCTAGTAAAGGTGCTTCTGGTTGAATGCAAACAATGCAAGCGCGATAAGCCAAGCTACATGGTCTGCCCGTTCTGCGGTTATTATTCCGGCAGGGAAGTAATCCAGGTTGTTGCCAAACAGAGTAAAAAAAAGAAGCAATGAGCCGCGGCGGAATTCATCAGTTCGTTAAGGAGCGATAATCGATGGAATTTAAAATAGGCGTTGATATTTCAGGAGGGGACCGCGCCCCGGATGAAATCATCAAGGGTTCTATCCTGGCTCAAAAAGAGTTCCAGGACGATATCATCCTGTTCGGGCCGGAAAAAGAAATCAGGGATAGGCTTGCCTTTTTTGGCCACTCTGCCGGAGATTTTAGCATCGTCGATGCCCCTGAGAAAATAGAAATGGCCGATTCGCCGGTTACTGCGGTCCGCAAGAAAAAACAATCATCGATTGCCCTTGGCGTGCACAGTTTAAAAAACCGCAGCATCGACGCTTTTGTTTCCTGCGGCAATACCGGCGCGGTTGTCTCAGCCTCTACCTTAATACTGGGGTTGCTCGAGGGAGTTGAACGGCCGGGTATCGCCCTGGTCATCCCCGCCCAAAAAGGATTTTCCCTGCTTATTGACGTCGGTGCCAATGTTGATTGCAAACCCCTGCATTTCCTGCAGTTCGGGATTATGGCTTCGGTTTATTCATCACGGGTGCTCAATCGCGAAAATCCTTCAGTGGGTCTGCTGAATATCGGTGAGGAGGCAACCAAGGGCGGTGGAGTACTCAAGAAATTGCATACCCTCTTTGCCGCCTCATCGCTCAATTTTATCGGGAATGTGGAAGCCCGGGAGCTGACCGCGGGCACTTGCGATTGCATTGTTTGTGATGGCTTCGTGGGAAATATCGCGCTTAAGGTTCTTGAGGGAGGAGCTGAGCTGTTTGGCAAGATGTTCTTTGAGGCGATGGCCAAGGGTTTTATCGGCAAAGTGAGCCTGTTTCTAGCGCAGAAGAACCTGCGACTGTTGAAAAAGTCGCTTGATTATGCTGAATACGGCGGAGCGCCCCTCTTGGGAGTTGATGGGGTCGTGATCATCGGCCATGGACGCTCAAGCGCCCGGGCAGTCAAGAACGCCATCAAGGTTGCGGGGCGCGAGTTGCAGCGGGATGTAACTACGGAGATCAAACGGCAAATCAGCGCTATTTGCCAGAGGAACGATATTAAAGAAGCGCTTCTGGTTTAATACCCTATTTACTACGCGCTAGTATAAATTCGCGGGTGTACCACACGGCGAATTTAATCATCTGCCGTAATAGCCGCTTATTATGAGATCAGCAAAAATAGTAGGAGTCGGTAAGTATTTACCGCCGCAGCGTTTA
>CAYNSZ010000194.1:0-2402 GCA_964400075.1 uncultured Planctomycetia bacterium | reverse complement strand
CAGGATAATTTACACGGACTCGGCGGATATCAATTCCCCCGGCTTCGCCGGGAAAATTGAGGAGGTAGGATGGGAAGGTCAAAGAATGAACTGAAACGGATTCACGCGAAAAGGGTTAGAAAGACAAAACAAAAACTACAACTGTTTAAGAAAGGTGAATTGAGCGCTGATAAACTTACCGCGCTGGCAAAACGTTTCATAGAAAAAGCACGGAAAAAAAAGCTGGCCGCCGCGAGCTAAAACTGGCATTCATTCAAAATTATAGTGCTTTCGCACTTTCTTCTTAATATGCCAGGTACAGCTTAATCCTTTGGGGAAAGTTACCAAGTTTCCTTTACCGATTTTAATCTTTCTGCCGGAAGGCGTATCGATTTCAACTTCACCCTCAAGAAAATAGCATATTTCCTTTTCGTCATAGTGCCAGCCAAAGGAACTGACATCTTTTTCCCACACCGGCCATGCCATAACCCCCAACGTCGTCAGTTCTGCTTGAGCTGGTTTCTTTACTTCTATTTCCATCTGTCCTCCTTTAATGAGCAGATGACTTACGCGAGTTTACAAACGAGCGTAAGTTGTAGCCCCCCCACCACTTTTAGTGCTCATTTATTTATAATATCTCTTTTCTCTTACAACTTGTCTAAAAGTGGTGGGGGTCTCCGCCACCTTAATTTTTTATCTGGGCGGATCCGCCTTCGGCGGAAAATTCGGCCAGGCAACTTACGTTCACTCCGTTCCGTAAGTTGCGGCCTCATTTGACAGCGGCAGTCTTATCCCTGGTATGTAGGGTGACCCTCGGTGTGGCCGCCGGAGGAAACAGGTTCGCCAGACCCCCCGGCGATTTTTCCAACCGGCTGCGACTGGCCTTGTGCGGAAACGCCAGGCCCGGAATCGATTTTAGAAAAAGCCAAATACCCCCAGAAAATAAACCAGCCGATGCCATTGATGCCCGGAAGCAACAGCAGCAATACCAACCATTTCGGTTTCCCGCAGGCTGCAGCGATATCCGTAAGCACGATGACCGCCATAATCAGGGCGGGTATAATTCCGATTATGGTGACCGGTAAAAACAGTATCAAAAATCCCCACAGCATGGGCCGATGGGTGACCATACACATAAGAAAAGGTTGCAGTATAGGCAGCCAGGCCATCCAGCGGCGGCCGGTGTTTGTCTTTTTGGCGATACGATGCAGGGTAAACGCGCCCCAAATATACGCTACGGCCAGGATTACCCCGACTATGGCCAGCGCCAATATCGCCTCTGGTCCCGGCGCGGAACCCGGACGCAGCGGGAAAGCAGCTGCCCGGTCCGGGGCAAGCCCGAACGGTAATTGCTTCGTGACCTCCTCAAAACTCTTGCGGGGAATAAGCTCACGAGCCTTTCGGCAATCTTCTCCCAGTTCCTTCTGGAAGGTTGCTTCTTGGTAGGTGAAAATTACTGATGATTTTTCTATTTGAGCAATAACCGCGCCCCGCACAGCATCTCCTTCACCTAAGGACTCATTTCCGATTATCACCAGGGAACGGCTGCGGTCGGCTTCATCAAAAATAATGCCGTTGATGCATAGTTCCGGAAACTTAAGCCCCGACTCCTTGCTGCTCTCTTGGGCCAAGGATAGACGCGTGCCACCGCTTACCAGGACTACCAAGAAAAAGAATTGTAAAAATTTCTTCATTGCCGAAGCTCTATGATGCTGGTTTTGCCAGAAAGCACTCGTTAATCATCGACTCCAAAGCGTCAAGGCTTTCATCGGAAGCGCCATGCTCCTTGTAGAGCTGCTTAAGCGCTTTCACTGCGTCCATGGCCAGGGTTACCGCAGTAAGCCGAAGAGCTGCTGAACCGGTATTGCCTCCCAACTGGGCATCAAGGGCCTTGCGAAGATATTCACAGGTAGCTATTGCCTTTTCAAGATGGGGTTCTAAGCCTTCCGGGGGCGTCAAACGCTGCAAGCCAGCGATTAACTTCTCTATTTTTTCCTGGGCCTGGCTGTTGGCTGCGACCGCACCTTTAAAATCACCTTTTTTCAAGACCTGGTCAATTTCGTACCCAGCCCTCGCCGCGACCCCGGATGCCTCCCGTAAATAATCCTGGGACGTCTTAATATAATCCTGGCGCGGCTTAAACCACTCCTGCCATTTTTCTGGGTCTTCGGTTTCAGAATAAAAAATCTTACCTTTGTCCGCCGAAGCTCCCGGGCTAGGCTCTCCCTCAATACGCTCGATTTCATCAAGATAGTATTTTATGGCGACGCCGTCAATCTCTATGCGTATGTATTCATCGGTTTTCTCTATAATAGCTCCCTCGATAGTTTTGCCGGATTTAAGCGTTACCATCTCAGCCTGAGCTGGCAGGAAGAAGATAGACAATAAGCAAATCAGCACAACACAAGCAAGACTTCGTCTAC
>CAYNSZ010000193.1:0-2477 GCA_964400075.1 uncultured Planctomycetia bacterium | reverse complement strand
AGGCGGGCGCCTTTGGCGGAAAATATTGAAAAAGTACGCAGCAAGTAAACAACCGATAGGCGTACAACGATTGACAAGAGAACGATGCTATAAACGCTACTTTCGGACCGCACTTTGTGAAGGGGGCAGCCATTAAGACCGTCTATTTACTGAAAGACCTGGCCCGAATCACCGGCTACTCAAAACATACGCTCAAGTATTACCTAAACTTGGGCCTTATCCGGGAGGCAGGCCGTAGCCTTGAAACGCGCTACCGCTACTTCAACGCTTCAACCGTACGCCGGCTGAAAAAAATAAGGGTCATGCGCAGAAAGGGCTGGCCTATAGCCAGGATTAAACATGAGTTATTACACAGCGCTTAATCTCGAGCGAGAACCTTTTTCCACAAGCCCTGACCCTGATTTTTTTTACCACTCCCAGAGCCATTACAGCGCCCTGAAACGGGTTGAAATCGCCATCCGCTTGCGCCGCGGCTTAAGCATCGTTTTAGGCGACGTCGGCGCCGGCAAGACTACGCTTTCCCGGACCCTCTTGCAGCAGTTTAAGGACGAGGAGGATTTTATTTTCTGCATGATCCTTGACCCGGGGTATAAATCTGAGTATCAATTTCTTTTCAGCTTGACCCGGATGCTGGATATCATGCCGCAGTTCCGCTCAACCCTTGATTTTAAAGAGGCGCTGGAGAAATTTCTCTTCCAGAAAGGAGTTGAGGAAAATAAGACCATAGTCCTTTTGATTGACGAGGGCCAGAAAATAAGCAGAGAGAACCTTGAGGTCCTGCGCATGCTCCTGAATTACGAAACCAATGAATATAAGCTCCTGCAGCTGGTGATCATGGCCCAGACAGAATTACTTGCCCGCATCAGGCACGTGCACAATTTCGTTGACCGAGTTGCTTTGCAGTATTCCATTAATCCCCTGGATGAGCAGGAAACCGCCAGTATGATTCGTTTCCGGCTCAGAACCGCAGGCTACAGCGGCAGTCGCGACTTATTCAGCGACTGCGCCGTGCGCCTGATTTATGAGTATTCCCGCGGCTATCCCCGCCGGATAGCTATGCTGTGTCATGATGCCCTGGAAGCATTGATTATGAACGATAAGTCCCTGGTCGATGTGGCTTTAATCACTGAGCTCATCACCGCGCAAAACAGGTTATGAACCAAAACAGCCCCGAGGACAAACTCCTTAATTTGATTCGCCGCTCAAAGCCGAAACCGGCGCCTGCGCAGGAGATGAAGCCTACGGTTGTCCCCAAACAGGCTTCATCAGCCCAAAAAGAAAAAAACAAAGCGCAGTCAAAGACCGGTTTAAAACTTTTACTGTGGCTGCGCCGGCTGCCGGCCTCACTGGTAAGCTCAAACAATCTGGGCAAACTCATCTACCTTTTCGGAGCGCTGTCAGCGGTATTTCTCCTGACCTCCCTGCTTTACCCCTATGTCGGTTTAAGGCATATCAAACTTCCTCAGATATCCCCTGAAGCGGCGGCTAAGAGCGCTCCCCTGGCGCATACGGAGCAGGAGCCTCTTGAAGCGTATTTGCGCAGCGCCCGCCAGCGCAGTATTTTTAATTCTCCCCAGAAGGCCGAAGTTGCCGCTCCGATGGTCGCCGCAGACGTCAATTTCATCAAAGATATCGCCTTAGTCGGCATCATCGCCGACAAAGATGTCCAGGCGGTTATCGAGGATAAGCGTTCCCAGACAACCTATTACGTGATCAAAGGCCAGTATGTCGGCGATGCCCTGATAGAGGATATCCAGGAGGGAAAGATTATCATTAATTACCGCGGCCAGCGGTATGAGCTGTATTTATGAAGCGAGTAGCGAGTAGAGAGAAAAGAGAAGAGAGTATAGAGAAACGAGCATTATTTTTTTACTCTCTCCTCTCTACTCTACAAAGGAGGTCAAATGTCAAGATTGTTAATAATAATGCTCATGCTGTTAATGTTTGCCGGTACCGGCTGGGCGCAAGGTGAGCAGGTTTCCCCAGAGACTGATTCGGCTGAAGTCATAACCGGGGAAGAAGAATTTATTGAGGACGAGTATTATGATGAAGCGCAGACTGAAGAAGAGTTTATTGAGGAGGAGGTCTTAGAAGAAGAGCCTCTCGTGGAAGAAATTCCTGACAGCCAGCCCCAAGTGCCGGTTCGCCAAGGCGCTCAAACGTTTACACCCGCAACCAGCATAACCCCGGTAACTCCCGGGACAGTACAACCTTCGGCCGCGCCTGACCAGGATTTTGTCTCTGCTTCCCAGGAGCCGAACAAGATTTCCCTTGATATCAAAGGCATGGATATTGTCGATGTGCTTAAAACCCTGGCTTCCCGCTCCGGCCTTAATATCGTGGTAGGCAAGAACGTCACCGGCAGGGTAACCTTATTCTTAAAGGATGTGGATATCTGGGATGCTTTTGAAATCATCCTGCTTGCCAATGACCTGGCCTACGAAGAAAAAGACGGCATTGTCAGCGTGACCCTGCAG
>CAYNSZ010000192.1:0-2480 GCA_964400075.1 uncultured Planctomycetia bacterium | reverse complement strand
GGGAGTTTGTAAGCAGTTACTGCCTATATACGACAAGCCCATGATTTACTACCCCTTGTCCGTACTGATGCTCGCTGGCATACGGGATATTCTTATCATATCTACCCCGCAGGATACGAGTCGCTTCAGGGATTTGTTCGGCGATGGTGCTGATTTAGGATTACGTTTTGCCTACGCGGCTCAGCAAGAACCGCGCGGAATTGCCGAAAGTTTTCTTATCGGAGAAGATTTTATAAGGAAAGAGCCGGTATGTTTAATCCTGGGAGATAACATCATCTATGGCGATAAACTGAGCAGTCTGTTGCAGAAAGCAGCAGCGCTTCGAGAAGGCGCACTTATTTTCGGGTACTATGTCAAAGATCCCCAACGCTATGGAGTCGTTTCCTTTGATAAGAACAACAGAGTGGTGGCCATCGACGAGAAGCCGAAACAGCCGCGTTCAAACTGGGTGGTTACCGGTTTATATTTTTACGACCATACGGTCGTTGATATCGCCAAACGAATCAAGCCTTCAGCCCGGGGAGAGCTTGAAATCACCGAGGTCAATAACCACTATTTGCGTAGGAAGCAATTGACGGTTCAGCTCCTGGGCCGCGGGTATGCTTGGCTTGATACCGGCACCTATGATTCATTGATTGACGCGTCGAGTTTTATCCGGACCATCCAGGACCGCCAAGGGCTTAATATCGGATGCATCGAAGAAGTTGCCTTCCGCATGGGTTATATTAATAAGACCCAGCTTTTAAGACTTGCTCGACTCCTGCCCACTCCTTATGGTGAATATCTGAAATCCCTACCGGTTGATGAGCGATAATATGCTTATTTTCGGCAAAGGCTTTATCGGCCAGAGGCTTACGGAAAGTTTCGGCTGCGCTGTTTCGGAGCGTAAAATTTTTTCATTTCGTGACGCAGAGGAAGAATTCGAGAGGTTCCGTCCCGCCGTTATCATCAACTGCATCGGCCACACCGGCGCATCCAACGTTGACGGTTGCGAGCAAGATATCGATGGCACTCTGACCGCAAATACCTCGGTACCGATAATTTTAGCTGAGCTCGCTTTGCGCAAAGGGATAAAATTAATCCATATCAGCAGCGGTTGCATATACCATTTCGACTACCACGGCCAGGCGCCGCTTACCGAGGAAGATGCACCTGATTTTTTTGGCCTTTTTTATTCACGTACCAAAATATACGCCGAGAGAGCGCTCCAGGCTTTATCGCAGCAATCCAACATCCTTATGGTAAGGATACGCATCCCCCTGGATGACCGGCCGCATCCGCGAAACATACTTACCAAGCTGCTTTCCTTTAAGCGAATCGTGGACATCCCCAATTCCATTACCTATATCCCTGATTTTATCCAGGCCCTGCGCCATTTGATCGTTCGCGATGCGCGGGGGATCTATAATGTCGTTAATAAGGGAGATTTGCGTTATCCTGAGCTTCTGGAAATCTACAGAAAATATAAACCGGATTTTAAATTTTCAACCATGAACATCAATGAGTTAAATTTAATCAGGACCAACGCGCTTTTATCGCCGGAAAAGCTCGAAAAGTCAGGTTTCAAAGTGCGGGATATCCATGAGGTTTTGGAGGAATGCGTAAAAAATTACCTAAACTGCTGATTACCGGCGGCGCCGGCTTTATCGGAAGTGAATTTGTCAGGCAGGGGGTGCGGCTTGGTTATCCGGTCGTTGCCCTCGATAAGCTTACCTATGCCGGGGATCTTGAAAGGTTTAAGGGTGTCAGGAGGAAATTAACCTTTTATAAGGCGGATATAACCAACAAGTGCAGTCTTGAGGCAATTTTTAAGAAAGAAAAGCCAACTTTTGTTGTTCATTTCGCTGCCTACACCCATGTTGACAAAAGCATTCTTAAAGCCACCCCTTTTATAGAGGCAAATATCAAAGGGACATATATGGTGCTTGAAATTTCACGAAAGCAGAAAATAGAAAAATTCATTCATATATCGACCGATGAGGTATACGGAACATTAGCGTGTAAGGGTAGCTTCCGCGAGTCTTCAGCGCTTAACCCCAACTCACCGTATTCAGTGAGTAAAGCGGCGGCCGACATGCTGGTAAAAGCCTATGTCAGGACATATGGTTTTCCGGCGGTCATCGCCCGGCCCTGCAATAATTACGGTCCCTGGCAATATCCTGAGAAACTGGTGCCGGTAGTAATTTATAAAGCCCTTATGAATGAAGCAGTGCCGGTGTACGGCAGGGGAGAAAATATCAGGGAGTGGCTAAACGTTTCTGATTGTGCGCGCGCGATATTCCTGGTCATGGATAAGGGCATAATCGGTGAAGCGTACAATATCGGAAGCGGCAGAGAACTGCCGAATATAGAAGTAGTGAAGAAAATTCTCAGACTTTTAGGTAAGCCTCAAAATTTAATTACCTTCGTCCAGGACCGTCCCGGACACGACTTCCGCTACTCCCTTAATTTCGAGGCTTACCTAAAAGTCTGAGAATTTT
>CAYNSZ010000191.1:0-2481 GCA_964400075.1 uncultured Planctomycetia bacterium | reverse complement strand
AGATCTCCTGGGGGTGGCTGTAGCCGACCGTGTCCGGTATGTTAATGGTCCTGGCTCCTTCGGTGATGGCCGCTTCGATCACGCGGTACAGAAAAGAGCGCTCGCTGCGGGTCGCGTCTTCCGGAGAGAATTCCACGTCGTCGCAGCGGCGCCGGGCAAACCGGGTCGCGGAGCGGGCCAGTTCTAGAATCTCGCTCTCGGGTTTTTTGAACTTGTATTTCAGATGGATTTTTGAGGTCGCCAGAAAGAGGTGAATACGCGGACGCCGTGCGTTCTTTAAAGCCTCTTGAGAAGCCTGAATGTCTTTGATAAGGCAGCGGGCCAGGCCGCAGACAATGCACTTCCTGAGGTGACGCGCTACCAGGCTGACGCCTTTAAAATCATCGGGACTGGCTATAGGAAAACCAGCCTCAATAATATCAACGCCCAGTTGCTGGAGCTGATAGGCAATTTCCAGTTTCTGCCCGGAAGTAAGCGCCGCCCCCGGGGCCTGCTCGCCGTCACGAAGGGTCGTGTCAAAAATATAAATCTTTTCCATCGTGCCCGCCTTATAATCCCTCAATACCGATATAGACTAATCCCCTGCCCCGGTTGTCATCTGAAAACCGGTAAGCTTGGGTCATCACGGTGATATCGTCAAGGACATCAATAGCCTTGTCGATATCGTCAGAAGAAACCTGGCCTTGGGTAAAAAACGGAGCCGCCGGTTTTAAAAAGCTGACTAGTTTAGTCTGCGCCAGCTGCTGTATGAACCTGGCGAAATCGAAATAAAAGACAAAGGAACCGCGGCGAATCAACTGGCCATTATCAAAAGCAAAATCCGGCTGTTTGGCCAGCGACACAACCTCACCCTCGTGTACATCCACGATTTTCTTTGCCAGCGGCAATGAAGAAGCAAAGACGCAATAGGAATCAATGTGAAAAAGCACCGGAACCAGGGGGAAACCAGCCAACGGGCAAAGCCTCATCTCCACACCCTTGTAGGTTTCGGCTGCCGCTTCTTGCGGGGTATCAGGCTTAAGCAATTTCTGCGGGCTTGAAGAAGCCTTTGACAGGAAAATCATGATGAACTCTTGCGCGGCAACGGGATTTTCCGCCTCTATGTATAACGCTGCTTGGGGAACCGGCGAAGGAAACATCTGCAAGGGATTGGAGACCTGGCCAGATGCCCCAAGCCTTGCCTCCTCGATGCCGGAAACGGCCAGGCAGAACTCGTTGCCCAGTAACGGCAGGATCTCTTCCTCTATATCCAGTCCTAGACGGTTATTCACGGTCGACAGCAGCTGCCGAAACCGGGCGCCTTGGGAGTGCGCCTGCTCCGGGGACAGCGCTGTCAGGTTAGTTAAATATTTCGTGAATTCTTCCGGCTCACCGGCAAAACGCAAATACCCTAGCGAATCAGCTGGAACCAGCCCGGCAATGCTTTCCTCGCCCGGTGCTGAGGACTGAAGCATAGTCAGGATGTTCTGGCTGTCCTTTTCCTTGTCAAAGGCCTGATAGCTGCGACAGAGAAGCCCCTTCCTGGCAGTATCGTATTCGATACGGGTAACCGTGCCTTTTGAAACCTGGACAACATTCTGAAGGAATGTCCTGAAGCTTTCGAGGTCGAACGAAGGCGCCTGTGTGCTGATATAGGCGGGGTCTTCCAGCAATTGCAAAATTTTCCGGCAATACTCCTGGTGGTTGACAAAATTCCAGAGCAATGCCTGCTGTTGATTGCCGCGCAGCTCAGCGGCCACCTCCAGAAAAACGCTGTCAGCCGATAGTGCATTTTCTGCCGCTCTGGTAAATAAGTCGATTGACCTTTTAAGAACGTCGAGATCATTGCCAAAAACAAGAATATCGCCCAAAAGCGCATAGCTTGCCTGAGAGCCCAACCACCACAGGTCTGCGGGCAAAGTATAGCTTGTAATTTGGATGCTCCGATAGTCGCTGGTGGTTATTTGCTCCTTCTCAGCAAACCGCAGGTAAATATCACCGATAAGCTTTTTAACGTTTTTGCGCGCGTCCATGCGGATAAAGAAGAGAAAGCTGCCCACCCGGGCCGGGCTTTCTCCTGCCGGCGCCGGCGCCATGAAAAGCTGCGGAGAAAAAACCGCCAGGGCCGCATCACTGTCAAAAAGCTCCTTCAGGTGTCCGATGACTTCCTTCTGTTCTTCTATGGCCGGCGCAGCATAGGTGCGGTATACACCGAGTCCGGCAACCTTTTGAAAAAAGGCAGACTGGGAAAAATCATCGATTTTCTTCGCCGGGTCATGGGAGTAGAGATAATAAACGGCATCAGCCGGGACCAGGTCTTCAATCGCCGCCACGCGTTCACGGACATGGACAAAATAGACAATCGAAACCGCGGCCGCGGCGACAGCAGGCTTCGACACCTCGTTTACCGTGTACGAGGCCATGAACGGCCCGAACTTCTTCCGGGGCAATCAGGAGGCGATCGAGGACTGGCTCCATCTCCTCCACCGGGGCTATTTTTAC
>CAYNSZ010000190.1:1152-2489 GCA_964400075.1 uncultured Planctomycetia bacterium | reverse complement strand
TGAGCTTAAGGCCAACCAGCGGCGGCGCGCGCGCGTCGCAACGGTTCAAGAGGATTCTCTCCTCACCCGCTTCGTCCAAGAAAAGGTTAAAATTTGCGAGATTTAAATGACCTAAATCCGATGGAATCACCACCACATCCATATCGCTGCGTTGCTGATCCAAGAGCTGTAAAAACGCCTGCTTATGCTTTATCATTGCATGGTAGTTGTAATCAATCAGGAGTTTGGCGCGCCTGTCTGTGGTAAGGTGTTTGGGAATGATATTAATGACGGTATCGATGTGTGTCCCGGGAATTAACACTACTTCGTGGGTAACTGAATGCCGGCAGGTTATAAATCCCCACGGCAGGATATAATGCGCAAAACCGGCAAGACTTCGACTCATGGCTCGCGCAAACGCTTCCACTGCATCTGCTTCTACATCTGAAACCAAAACAAACGGCCTGGCTGCTTCAGCCGGAATGACGCAGCCGCCTTCGCTGAGGTTGCCCCGTGAACGCTGGCCATTTGCTACCGTAGAGTCTTTATCAAAGATAAACCGTCTGAAACGCGTGTCAACCCAGGAAAACCTGTCGCGCAACCAGCGGCGCATCTGGACAGCCCGCTGTACAACCACCGCTGCCTTATGGCTACGCATAAGGCTCACCAGCGCGTTATGCTCGGTGTCGTTTCCTTGAGAAGGTATGAATGAGAAGTTAAATGACCTCGGTATCACGGCATCGACAATCGCAATACGCTGGGCCAGAGGATTGCCGCTGTAGCGCTCATCAAACTGGCCAACCACCCTCGCGGCCTGCGCCCGCGTGGCTTCGCCGCCATAGAAGCAAACCAGGCTGAGGACAAATCGGAGAAATCCCAATATCACATGGATTTCAGCAGGGTCTTGCTGCTGGCGGATTCTGAGAGCGGCCAAGAGCTGCTGCTCATCCGGGGCACTTTCAAAAAGCTGCCAATAGTCATCTAAAGATGTCCCGCAAATTTCTGTAATCTTAGCCTGTACAAAACGACTGCTCTCTTGATGCTGAGCGAAAAATCTTCCGAAGAGCACGAATCCTTCATGAAGCAGGGTATTGCTTATCTGATGAGCGTTACCGGAGGAAGATCCTTCCAGATAATCATGAAAACTGCTTAAGAGCGCTACGTAGCTTGCTTCCTGCAGCGGGCTTATGGCCACTTGCATGAACACACGCTCCTGCTCCTCCCCTTGCAGGAACCGGTTACAATCGAGCCGGGTTATGAGGCGGTAATTAATAGCTGCGTCAACCCGTTCCCGGTGCACCTGGCCGAGATAATTGAGAACCGGCACGAGGTTATTTCTCTCTGCTGTCCGTAAGTCA
>CAYNSZ010000190.1:0-1116 GCA_964400075.1 uncultured Planctomycetia bacterium | reverse complement strand
CATATGCTGCCACGACGCCACGGGCGGCCCGCCGAAGCTCCGGCTCAAGACTGCTTCCTACAAACTGATGCTGCTTTAAAGATCCCATAACACGGCGATAGTGACTCATTGACCAGCGCAGCTGGCCGAAGATAAGCGCACGCCATTGGCTCTTGGCTAACGCATCAAGGAAATTCCTGCCAAGCTGATAGGGGATTTGCCCGTGGGCTGAAGCAATAACTTGGCAGGCGCAAGTATACAAATTACCTGAAGGCTTAGTTGCCTGCGCAGCCTGAGCCGGGCGAAGGAAGCGTTCGCGGCGTTTATCGGGTTTTCTTTTAGCCGCGCAGTGAACTATCAAATCTTGCCGGGGTACGGCTGGGGTCTCAAGAAGTGTTTTCCGTACCAAGGCAGGAGCAAATTGCTGAGCAGGCCTGATAAAATCAAAGAAGGAACTCAATAAGATAAGAATAAATATAGCAACCAACAGCGCCACAACATGTTCAGGCAACAGGCCCAAGACTAAGAAGCTGTTCTGCACAACAATAATTCCGGTTGCGGCAGCCAGCACCCCACCAGCCACGGCGAGAGGTAGCCGCTGGTCATGCCGCAACCGAGATAATACAATTGAAAGTAAAAGGGCCATTAAGGCGAAAACTGCTGCAAAGCTAACGGTAAATATAAATCCTGAATACACGTGGTTTTCTGACGGCACTGAGGCTGCATGCCGCGCTTCAGCAATCTCGCTCATGTCGCTATCAACGCGTATTTCTATGCGAGCCTGGGGACTCTTCTCGTAAGGAGCAATAACAATGAGGTTTTCCTTGGTATTTAACGCGTTCACCCCTTGGGTCTGGTGTTCGATGCAGAGAACATCTTCCGTTCCTTGTCCTTCCGGTATATATAAAACCATCCAGGGATAGGCAGGGTAATCAGCGAAAAACTCAATGCGTACGCGATTATCAGGGTCGATAAATACCGACCGGGTTTTATCGCCGGCCGCAGTGGGCCGCAGGTCAGTATAATAGTCATCAACTCTTCTGCCGGCTATCGGGCTTAAGGTGGTAAAATCATAGCGTCCCGCTCGCTCTGCCACCGAAACAAGCTCACCGGTAGGTATCCTTTTACTGTCGTTGA
>CAYNSZ010000189.1:0-2509 GCA_964400075.1 uncultured Planctomycetia bacterium | reverse complement strand
CTTCGACTTCGCTCAAGGCGCAAGCACCCGTGGAGTCTTTTCATTCGTTTCGGTGAAGCGGAAATCCGCCGAAGCCCCGTCACAGGCGGGGCGAAGGCGGATTAAAAAGGGCTGGAATATTATCGAGCGATCACTTCGTTGATGTAGGCGCCGAGGCGTTCCTTAACATCTTTTGGCAGATTGATGAATTCAGCGCCGGCTTCGAAACGCTCTCCGGTGGGATCCTTGCAAACCCACCGCACCTCAGCGCGGATTTCAAAAACATAAGATATTTTTTTAAGGTTGATCTGCAATTCAAGCACCGTCCCCTTGGGAACAAAAGTATGCATGAGAAATTTTACCCCGCCTTCGCTGATATCCCGCGTCAGAAACCCTTCAGCTTTTGCCTGGGGGGGAATCCGATAGGAAATCGGTAAATAGTCGGAAATTCTCTTAAATCTTCTCCGTTCGTACATTGGCGTATAACCGCTCTGGCTCTCTTCCCTCAGCTAGAGTTTTCATCGGATAGGTCAACTCATTATACCATCGCCTACAATCGTTCACCACTGAAATACGCCTTGGCGCATAATGATTTCTTTGTCAGCGTAAATATCCGGTTTGGTGATGACGCCGTCAAGATGCAGGGGCACGTCGTTTGAGCCTCCATAGGAAAGGTTATTACCAACCGCGATGTGGACGGTACCGATGACTTTCTCATCCTCAAGGATATTGCCGGTTATAATGGCTTTGGGGTTCAGTCCGATGCCCAGCTCAGCAACCCCAAAGGCGGCGGGACCGGCTGCATTGAGTCGCCTGATTACCGAATCAGCCTGAAACCCTGAAACCTTATTGACCAGGCCGTTCTTTACCCAAAAACTTAACGGCGAATCAAGTACCCCTAAATCCGGAAACGAGGCGTCAACGACATAGCGACCATGGCAGGAAGCCGGAGAAAAAGACACTTCGCCTTCAGGCAGGTTTCCGTAGGCGCCCGGAACATTAAAAGTACCGCCGTCTTTTCCAAAAAACTCGTTTGAGCCAACATCAAAGGCCATATCAGTTCCTAACATGGTCGTCACGCGAATACGGCGCGTTTGCTTCAAGAGAGCATAGAGACGGTTCGAGTTTTCCCTCAGAGACTGGTAATCAATATCCAGACAGCGGTTTGCCATGGCCTCGGTAATCCCGGGCATGGTCGCGATCCGCGCTCCGCGTTGGGAAGCATCTCTACGGGCGCGCGTATGGGTAAGAGATTTTTCGGTGATCAGGAGTTGGACATCGTACAACAGCATCTGGGCTGCCGTATCTTGCGGCGGCTCGGCGGCATGTTCCCGGGTCGGCTCAATAACTATGATGTCGGCTTTCCGGCTTAAGTTCCGGGCGTACTCATAGAATGCCTTGCCAATAGGCTCTTTGATGGTATCAGTAACCACAAGACAAGATTCGGTCGGCTTAAGGTAAAGTGAGTTGAGTAAAACCGTTCGAATCGCTTCCTGTTTAATCATGGGTAATGACCGTTACGTGTTGGAGGTAGGAGTTTAAATCAGTGGGCTGATGGATACATCGCTTTGGGGGGCGGTTAAATACACTCTGTCATTTTCATGCACCGGGTGGGTAACCGCGATACCGACCTCATCTGCCTTACCCGCAGCTGCGATAGATTGATGATTCAACTGCATGGAAGTAACAACCTGCCTGAAGTCATCGTGTGCGCCTTTAATATGGACCTCCTGGCCCACCCGAAGCTTGCCTTTAAGCTTGATGATACCTACGCTGATTTTGCTGAAGTAATGGGTAATGCGGCCGATCTCTTTTTCGGCTGGTTTTTGAGGCTTTACCTGGCCAAGGCGCCCCGAGGAGGGTTTAAGCGACACGGGCCTGGGTCTTTTTGCAGGTTCTGGTTTAAGGGGCCTTCTGGATTTCCCTTTTATTTTCTTTGTGGTTTTGCGCAGGGGTTTTTTCCCGGGCTTAGCTCTGGTTTTCCTGGATTTTTTCTGCAGGGTTTTTCCGGATGCCGCTTTGGTTGCGGTTGTGGGTTTAAATAACGAATTTAAAAAACCGAATGCCGCCATCATTGACCTCTTCTCTATCTTAATGCGAAATGAACAAAAATCAAGAAAAAATAGCTGGTGGCCTTAGGGTGATGAATGCGTGCTTCCCGTGTACCGGAATATCAAAAATCGAGGTTTTTTTATCTCATAAATGAACGTAAAGAGATTACTCTCATAAGTTTTTTGTAATATTGCTTCATAAGTAGTAGGCGAGTCCATCTGACTGAAACGGCCGGAATCTATATATATCCAAAAAGATTGGGAAGGATCAGCAAGAACAAAATAATAAACATAAAAATACCATAGAGAAAACTCTAAACTATCTTTCTTAAGTTAATTATAGCACGAAATAATGGGAGGGAATATTGGGAATTAACGCTCATGCGCCAGCAGCTGCGCCGGCTCAATCACTACCCCCGGGGTTTCTTGTTCCTGAAAAAACAATTGGTGAGGCCGCCTTAACGAAGCGCCAAAACAAA
>CAYNSZ010000188.1:2303-2575 GCA_964400075.1 uncultured Planctomycetia bacterium | reverse complement strand
ATTTATGCCTAAGCTTAGCAGAGACAGTGCGTTCGACTAATGCTCCTCGTATACGCTGCAATTGCTCAAATAGAACTCTCTCCTGCGCGCCAATGATCTCAACCAAGGCGTTGCCTCTCAGCAAACGGTCAATACGACTCATCACACTATCGCCATAAGCAAATCTATGCACTAAGCGCCTAATTTCTTCTCGCGAATATTCATGCCGGGTCTGGCGATCCCGCACTTTCAGCGCAAGCTTGATTTCTTTACCAACCTGGCTATCGGTCATA
>CAYNSZ010000188.1:0-2284 GCA_964400075.1 uncultured Planctomycetia bacterium | reverse complement strand
CCTGCTTGGTAAACAGCTCGCCAGTCCAACAAGGAATCCGCGTAGGTCTGATAGTGACGAGAGGGGTTAAAGGTAAGCTCAGCATAGCTTTTCCATAAACAGAGCGGAGCTAAGTCTTTTTCTAGCCGGTCAGCAACCCAGCGCAGTATAGTCTGCGCGTATTCGTCGTAATCAGCGCGCTGGTGTGAATCCCAATACCGCTGACAGGCCTGCGCAAGCGCGGCTGCGGGAGGAAACTGCGGCAATCGCCTGAGCTGCAAGCCCGCCCTGTCTTCCCGAGAGCGTTTGACCGGATGCGGGACTGCCGGTTGAGACCGCCGTTGGTAGTTTTTGGCTTTCGGTAAGTAAAGGCCTAACCTGCGCGCTGTATAGAAAACCTGCTGGACAGTCAAGCGCGGAATTGCGGGATCCTCTTGATTCATCAGGATTGTTTCCTGCGCCACATGAGCTGCGTACGGATCCGCACGCACAAGGCAACGCGCTTTGGCCACGCGCAGCAGAAGGCTTTTTTGCGCCTTTTGCTCGTTCTGCCAATCCATCCTTCCCAGCCGTGCTCCGGCTTCGTGAATCAGGGTAACCATAAGCTCATCGGGACAATCTGACTCAAACAGGGAGCTGTCTAAATGTAAAACTTCCCGGTAGGTTTTCTTCTTATGGGACTCCCTGAGCACTACCCCGTAAAGATTCGGAAGCGGTCCTGTGCGTATCTCAATGGCTGCCATCTGCGCTAAAGAATGCACCAACTCTGGATCATCGCGAATATATACCTGCGCTTGCCCGAGTGTCCTTAAGACATAGCCTTGCTCCTGAACGCTGATCGTTTTGCTAACTGAGATTTGTCTGCGGATTGCCGCTTCTCTCTGCTCGGGGTCATGGGGAAGATCATTATTTGGCTTGGCGCGGTGAAGGTCAGGGTAATGCACAAGCTGCCAACGCGGCGGTCCTCTCAGTGATGCCGAGGCAAAAACAGGCTGCAGGAGTTGCTGGAAAAGCTCAATAATAAAAACAAAGGCTGCGGCAGCCAGGACTCCACCAGCCACGGTAAGAGGTAACCCATGGACATGCCGCAACCAGACTATCAGTTCTCTTGGACGAGATACGAGATACGAGTAACGAGTAACGAGATACGAAAACACGGCTATTCCTAACGTAACCATGAGCCAAGTGGAGACAGCAAACTGGTCGCTGTCGCCTTTTCTTGAAAAATTATGTAGAAATGACTCAAGCGAAGGAGAGTCAGAACACATTGCCAACCAAAACGGCTCCCTGCTCTTTGGAGGAAAGGTCTTTTTGAGCCTATCACGTAATAGCACATCTAAAAACGACTCTACAATGCTTGGCGTACCATGCATATACAGGAGAGCATGCATGGCAAGAAAATGCGCCGTCGCCAACCTATCCATGACCTGCAAAGCGCTGTAATCTGTAGCATTTAATACTGATAGCATTAATTGCTTTGCGCTATGACGAGGCAAAACTGAATCACTAAAGGCAGGATGGATAACATGGTATTCGTCATCGTCAATTTTTTCAATCCGAGAAAGCTGATAATTCTGACCGCTTATTGTGCACACGATAGGGGTATTTCCAACTGATTGGAAGCGCGCCTCAATCATCGGGAAGTAATGCTCATAGGGCCCTACCCTGGATACAATATCACGTATAAAAACTTCATTGATATTTCTCGAGCCCAACATTGATGACATATCGTCATGGTCAAGCTCTTCTTGCGTCTCAGGCACAACCACCCCATAAAACGTCCCGTAATCAGCACAATTCTCATGGTCAAATTCCTGACGTGCCTTTGCTAAAATACCCAATAAAATATTGAGCTCATCGATAGTAATGACGGTCTTGGAATTTCGCCACGCAGCGAGCCGATCAACGCAATCGATAATACCTCGAGCAATGCGTATGCGGAATTTTTCATCGCGAACAGAACCTTTTGCAGCTGGCGGAAGAAGAAAATCCGCTGTTATCTCATGGGTTGCATCTGGCCAGCTATTAATAATCACTTGCAAGTTATCTTGTTCACCTTCGTCTTCCTGGTCGGCATTGCCGCCGCGTTCATTTGCCGACATAAACACTGCAGTTAATCTTCTCCGCAAAGAAGCAAAATCTTCTGATTCAGCGTAATCACCTTCGTGGGCTGGCTCCGCCACAGGCGAGACCTCGCCACTCTGTGGCGGGCTCCGTGATGATATACCGGCGAAAGCGAGCTGAGGAACCAAGAACCGTCCTCCACCTACGCGGTAAAACGGCTGCTGCGCTTTTTGTTTCTTTC
>CAYNSZ010000187.1:0-2575 GCA_964400075.1 uncultured Planctomycetia bacterium | reverse complement strand
TCAAGAGGTATCTGATGCGGATATTATTTTCAGTGAGCGGTTTTGATGTCGGTTTTGCCCAGAAGGGTAAAATCCTTGAAGCGGCCAAATCCCTGCGTCACCGGCCTTTTTTCCATTCCCACGGTACTGACAGCGATCGTTTCGACGCTTCATGCAGGCACCTGGTTGTTGTTGAGAAAAAAACCGGCGCGGTGATCGGGACTTACCGGCTCTTGCTCCGTTCCCAGGCCCGGCAAGCCTGCGGTTTTTATTCTGAGACCGAGTTTGATTTGACCAACATCAAAAAAAACTGCAGGGGAGAACTGCTTGAAATGGGCAGGGCCTGCGTCGAGTCTTCATACCGGGGACAGCGGATTATCCATCTCATGTGGAGGGCGATACTTGAGTATGTCAGGCAGAACCGGGTCAAATATATTTTCGGCTGCGCCAGCATTGATTCGCCGACACCGGAAAAAGTGGGAAAGATTTTAGCCTTTTTCCAGCAGTACCACTATGCTCCGTCCCGTTACCTGGTTTTCCCGGCAAATACCAATCAGTATCCGTACCGGCCGCACGCAAGCTCGCCGCGGGCTGAGGAAGTGCGGGCAATGGTGCCGTCGTTGATAGCCGGCTATCTGAGAATGGGAGCCTGCGTTTGCGGAGAGCCGATTTGGGATAAAGTTTTTAATACCGCGGATTTCTTTATGCTGTTGTATACCCCGAAGATGAACCGCGCTTTCCGGAGCAAATTTTTGCCGGCCGCGGGCTCATGAAGCCTCGGCGACGGTGAATCATAATCTTAGTGAATCTCCTCAGGCCTAAAGGCGGGGTTTTCCCGCAGGCGATTAAATAATCATGCGTACGGTTATTAAAGCAATAGCGTTGTTGGCCAGTATTTGCATGTGCACCTGCATGCTTATCGCCGTGCGCCTGCTGCTTCTGTTTCTACCCTACCAGCGCAAACAGCTGACCGCTCTTCTCGTGCACGCCTGCAGCAAGCTCTATACCTATATTATGGGAATACGGGTGAATGTTTGTGGTTCAACCCATCTCCTACGCCGGCGCGGGGTGTTTTTTGTCAGTAACCACCTCAGTTATGTTGACGGCATCGTAGCCACGAGCCTCGCCCCTTTGGTGTTCATCGCCAAGGCTGATATCCGTTCCTGGCCTTTTTTCGGCATCTTTACGCTTTTATCCGATACCATATTTGTCGACCGGACATCCCATGTCCGGATCACCGCTGAGATTTCGCGGATCATCGCTTCCCTCAGGAGCAGGGTAAACGTCATTTTCTTTCCTGAAGGCACCTCGACCAATGGGGAGCGGCTCTTACCGTTCAAGTCAGCTTTTTTTGCCGCGCCGCAGCAGGCGGAGGCTGATATCGTGCCGCTGGTATTCAGCTATCAGTCGGTGGGAGGGGAGCCCCTGGGAGAACATAACCGTGACCTGGTCTACTGGTACGGCGACATGGAATTTTTTCCCCACCTGCTGAAACTGCTGTCGTTTTCCGGCCTTGAGGTCACGGTGACGGTATGCCAAGAGTGCCGGTACAGTGAGTTTTCCCAGCTTG
This sequence comes from uncultured Planctomycetia bacterium, assembly GCA_964400075.1. Classification (GTDB taxonomy): domain Bacteria; phylum Omnitrophota; class Gorgyraeia; order Duberdicusellales; family 4484-171; genus JAFGHG01. Next base: position 1,026 of record CAYNSZ010000187.1, on the reverse strand, counting down.
AGCCGTCCCTGATGCGAAAATTTCTGCGGGATAAATGCTGGCAAGCCATTGAGTATCGGCGCCAGGCTGAAGGGCTTAAGGAGAAAGTCCAGGTATGAGGAAATTCATACGTCAGCAACCTAAAATTCAAAAATGGTAACGTAGCCAGGTTATGCCTCAATTTAAATCCGAATATCGAATATCGAAATCCTAAACAAATCCGAAATCCGAAAGGAAGAAAAACGTAATAAAACATATCTCGTTTGTTTAAAGCATTCGAATTTCTGATTTTCTTCGTTTGTTTCGAATTTCGGATTTCGTGTTTCGAATTTAACATTTCGATTTATAATTTTGGTATTTAATATTTCTATTTAACCCGGAGGTTTATATGTTTCGCGAACAAATCAAAGTTTTGGATTGCACTATCCGTGACGGCGGCCTGATGAATAACCATGATTTTGACAAGCGCCTGGTCCGCGAGGTTTACAAGGCCATTGCCGCCTCAGGCGTGGACTACATGGAAATCGGCTATAAAAATTCCAAAAAGCTGTTTTCACCTAAAGAATACGGCCTTTGGAAATTCTGCGATGACGAAGTCATCCGCGAAGTGACCGAAGGTATTGCCTCCCATACTAAAATATCAGTCATGGTTGATGTGGGCAGAGTGGAGCTTGACGAGGTCGCGCCAAAATCCGACAGCCCCGTGGACATGGTCAGGGTGGCTTCCTACGTCAAGGAAATCGATAAAGCCATTTTCCTTGCCAATCATTTCCGTGAAAAAGGCTACGAGACTACCATCAATATCATGGCCATCTCTAAAGACCAGGGACCTGAGCTTGACGAGGCCCTGCGCCAGATAGAGGCTGAAACCAAGGTTTTGGCGGTTTATATTGTCGACAGTTTCGGCTATCTTTACCAGGAGCCGGTGGAGTGGCTGGCCAAGCGTTTCAAAGCCATCTTAAAGACCAAGGAAACAGGCTTTCACGGCCACAACAACCAGCAGCTTGCCTTCGGCAATACCATCGAAGCCATCATCCACGGCGCTAA
>CAYNSZ010000186.1:0-2620 GCA_964400075.1 uncultured Planctomycetia bacterium | reverse complement strand
TGAGAGAGGCGGCGGTTATGGCCCAATGGTGAGAACCGCTGGCGCAGGGAAAGCCGATGATATCCGGAGCAAAGCCTTTTATTTCTTCAACCAGCCGGCCCAGGCCCTGACCATGTTCGATGAACACCTCCACCCGGTGGCCGCGGGCCTTAAGGACACTCGAAAGATACATGACCCCAAGGAATTCGTAGGCCAGATTCTGAACAAAGGCAACCATACTCATGGCATTAGGCGTGAGAAGTCTTGCGCGCGATGACCAGCATTTCTCCGGTGGAAAACTTGACCGGCAAACTACTCAGATACCGAGGCATGAGGCGACAGGCAACAGGTATCAGTTCGCTGAGAACCGGGGTGCGGTAGGTGGAAAAGTACGACCGGATATAATTGAAACTTAAAAATTTTTTCACGCGCTGGATCTCGAGCACCCGGAAGCCGGCTTGTGTAAGCGCTAAGGCTAGGTTAGCTCCGGAAAAATAATTGAGGTGTTCGGGTTTAAAATGCGGCCAGTGCTTGCCCATAAGCGCATGAGAAAGGCTTGCGGTGTCTGCCGTGGTGAGCGCGATGATGGCGCCTACTTTAGCCAGACGAAAAACTTCTCTGAGGAACTCTTTCGGCGAGCTGATATGTTCGATGACGTCGAACATGGTTATGGCATCGAAAAATTCATGGCTAAATCGGGCGGCCGACAGGGTCCCGGTTATGATGCGGTCAGCGAATTGCTCACGGGCAAGGCTTGCGGCATAATCAGAAACTTCAACCCCGTAGGCCTGCCATCCCCGCATCTGGGCAATCTCAAGAAAGAAACCCATAGCGCACCCGATATCGAGTACGGTACCGGCTGGCGTATAGCCTTCGATGATTTCAAGCCACTGCTGGAAGGTTTGCAACTTTGCCGAACGGACATTCGCCTGGCCTGCGCCATCGGGATTCCAAGTCTTAAAATAATTCTCGCTGTAATGTTTCTGGATAGACAGGGGGGATGGAACCGGGTCAATGAAAATGAGTCCACAGTGTGCGCAGCGATAGAACAGGCTTCCTTTATGGCTGAAACGTTTTTCGATACTGCCTGACTCGCATACCCGGCACTGAAGCGATAGCTTGTTTGAGAGAGGCATTTGCTTTGTTTAAGGGGTACGGATAGTGATATCCAGGTTACCGCGATTGCTCTGAGCAAAAACCTGGCGCAGGAAAGCTAGGTCGCGCTGCGGCTCAACCGCAAGCATCCTGCAGGATACTTGATACACCATTTCAGGGTCAATAGACTTCATGCAAACATTGCTGCCCAAGCAAGGCGGAAAATCAGTGCGGTGGACGCAGGGGCTGCAGTAAACCTCCTGGCAATAGAAAACAGCATTGTTTTCGTCGGCCGGATCCGCGTAATGGCTTGGATTTACCGGCCCCCACAACGACAGCACCCTGACCCTGAGGCTGGCTGCGATATGGTAGAGACCGGAATCATTAGTAATCACAAGGCTTGAGCCGGCAATGAGCGCAAGCACCGCGCCCAGTGAAATAACCCCGGCGCTGTTAAAGGCCAGACTTTGGGCTTCTGGGCAAAGGCCCTGCCAGAGTCTCTGCACGTATGGCTGCTCCTTCTGGTTGCCCACGAGAATGATGGGAAATTTCCAGCTCTTGACCAGGGTATTGATCAAAGCGATAAAATATTCGCGCGGCCAGCGACGCTCAAGCAAAAGGTCAGAAGCGTTGGGGTTAATTACCACATAGTGGTTGACGACAATACCCTGGGAGTCAAACCACTGCTTGAGTTCCTGGCGGTCACCTGCGTCTATACGCGGCTGCTGGATGGTGTAATCAAAATCAGTAATACCGCAGGCCCGGGCCAGGTGAAGATAAATCCTGCTGATATGCTGCTGGTCATTGAAATAAACCAGGTGGGTGTTTAATCCTCTGCGAAAACGGGTTGACTCCCGGTAAAACCCGTAGCGGTTGCGTGCTCCGCTTAAAAGCGCAAGGACAGTTGAGAGGGCAGAATATACCTCAAGGTCAAAATAGAAATCCACTTTGCGCTTCAAGAGCCCCACGAGGAGCCTGACCATATCAATCAAGGTAGTGAAGGCGTCTCGATCCCGGATGCAGAGACATTCATCGAAGAGCGCAGTGCGCTCAACCAGGGTCTTATTTTTATTGGTGGTGATAAAAAGGTAGGTGGCGGCTGGATATTTTTTCCGCAACGCCCGCACCAGAGGCGTTGCCCGCACAATGCTGCCCATGCCGAGAAATTTTGCCAGGGCAATCACCTTGACCGCGGACGGTGAATCATCATGACTGCGCCGGATAATTTTTCCCAAAGGCCAGACAATACCGTTGAGCAAAAAGGCAAGGGGTTTACCGATGATGCGGTCGATATAAATCTTGCTGCGCGCGTTCATGATCCTCTCACTCTCCCGACGGCGGGTATGGGTTTTAAGGCTGCTACGGTGTCCGCAAGGCTTACCTCGATATCCCGGTAAACTATACCCAGCTCAACCACTGACTTGCCTGCGTCATATCTTGGCCTGCGCTGTGCAATGTGCAGGCTTTGCGGCAGAATCAACGGGGCACGCCCGCTGAAGAGGCTGTAGCCTCTGCTGGCGTAGGCAAGAACGTACGCCAGCCAGTA
>CAYNSZ010000185.1:0-2643 GCA_964400075.1 uncultured Planctomycetia bacterium | reverse complement strand
GATTTTTGAGATAGTTTTTTTGTCTTTTTTTTAAATTTAAAAAAAATATTGCACATTCAATTAAATATTGATAATATAAACCAAAATTGCGATATGGCGGTTGAGCGAAAGTCCATGCTCGCAGTAGGCACGCGTATGAAATTAGAAACACCTTATTATTTAATTGACGAACAAAAACTCCTCAAAAACCTGAAAAAAATAGATTATATCAGGCGGCATAGTGGAGCCAAATTCGTATTAGCGTTAAAATGCTTTTCGGCATGGTCGGTATTTGACCTTATGAGAAAATATATCGATGGGACTACGAGCAGCTCAGTGTATGAGACACGCCTGGGAAAAGAGAAATTCAGCAGGGAAGTTCACGCCTACTGCGTCGCCTATAGCCGAAAAGAGATAGCAGAAATCAGCCGCTATGCCGATAAAATTATTTTTAACTCTGTTGCCCAATTAAAAATGTTTTACCCGCAGGTCCGCAGGCTTAAAATCGGCTTACGCATAAATCCGGGAATAAGTTTCTCCCGCTTTGATCTGGCTGATCCCTGCCGAAGATTTTCGCGGCTTGGCACTTCCGACAAGAAACCCCTTTTATCTCTCCGGGGTCAAGTCAGCGGCGTGATGTTTCACTTTAACTGCGAAAATGACGACTTTATGCATTTTTCTTCGAGTCTCGATACCATCGGAGGTACCTATCAAGATTTCCTAAAGACCCTTGAGTGGGTCAGCCTGGGCGGAGGGATATATTTTACCAAGGACAATTACCCCCGGGACGCCTTTTGTAAAAAGTTAAAGGATTTCGCGGACAGGTTTAAGGTGCAGGTTTATCTGGAACCAGGAGAAACCGCTGTTACTCACTCAGCGGAGCTGGTAACTCGTGTATTGGATATCGTGCGTAATGAGATAGATATTGCCATTGTCGACTCCTCCACCGAAGCTCACCTCTTAGACGTATTGCTTTACCGTACCAATGCAAAAATTCAAGGCTCCGGTGAGGGCCGCTTCCGCTACGCGGTCGCCGGCCGATCCTGTCTGGCCGGTGATGTGTTTGGCACGTATCGGTTCAAGGCCCCCCTTAAAGTTGGCAAGATCATCCGGTTTGTTGATGCTGCCGGTTATTCCATGGTTAAAAAGAATTGGTTTAACGGCCTGTATATGCCTTCAATTGTTATCAAACGCCTTAATGGTTCTTTCGAGGTGGTGCGAAGGTTCGGCTACGAGGATTACGTAAACAGCTTGTCGTAAACGAGGCAATGGCCATGTTTTTTGAAAGTGAATTTATCGCGCGCTTAAGCGAGGGCAGTTAAGGAGGTTCAAGCGAGATGAAACAAAACGTGCTGATTATCGGTGCCGGCGGTGTTGCTCATGTCGCAGCCCACAAATGCGCTCAAAACAACGACCGTTTAGGTGATATTTGCGTCGCTTCACGAAAACAATACAAATGTGACGCAATCATCGAGAGTGTCAGACGTAAGGATCATCTGAAAGATACGGCCAGGAAACTCTATTCCCGGCAAGCAGACGCGCTGGATATCCCCGCGACTGTTCGCCTTATTAAAGAGACAGATTCACAGATTGTTATAAATCTTGCCCAGTCATATGTGAATATGTCGGTTCTCGAAGCCTGCATTCAGGCGGGCGTGGCCTACATGGATACTGCCATCCATGAAGAACCGAACAAGGTATGCGAAAATCCCCCCTGGTACGCAAATTATGAGTGGAAACGAAAAGACCGCTGCAAGGAAAAAGGCATTACCGCGCTCCTGGGCGTGGGATTCGATCCGGGCGTGGTAAACGCCTACTGCGCCTGGGCGGTTAAATATTATTTTGATACTATCGACACTATCGATATCCTGGATGTCAACGTCGGAAGCCATGGTAAATATTTCGCGACTAATTTTGATCCGGAAATAAATTTTAGGGAATTCAAAAAAGTCTGGACCTGGATTGACCGCAGGTGGGTAATAGAAAAAGTGCACACGATAAAACGGGTGTATGATTTCCCGGTTGTGGGCAGACAGACGGTGTATCTGAACGGCCATGACGAGCTTCATTCCCTGTCAAAGAATATCGACGCCAACTCTATCCGGTTCTGGATGGGTTTCAGCGACCACTACCTCAATGTTTTTAACGTGCTCACCAATCTGGGGTTGACTTCCGAGAAACCCATTAAGACCGCTGAAGGCCTCGAAGTAGTGCCGCTTAAAGTATTAAAGGCCCTCCTGCCTGACCCGCTCTCTTTAGCATCACAATACACCGGTAAAACCTGTATCGGCAACCTCATCAAAGGCATCAAGGACAACAAAGACAGGGAAATTTTTATTTACAACATCTGTGACCATGCCGCTTCTTTCAAAGAAGTAGAGTCCCAGGCGATTTCGTACACTGCCGGTGTGCCGCCGGTCGCAGCGGCTCTGCTCATAGCGCAAGGCTCCTGGGATGTCAAAACTATGGCGAATGTTGAGGAATTGGATCCCGATCCGTTTATTAAATTGCTCAATACCATGGGACTTCCAACTGAGATCCGCGAAGCAGGGGTGCTCCTCGAATCCCAGAAATCCAAGAAGCGATTAGTTGACAGTTGCGCGCGCAAAGGCATCTGACCTATACGCATACTTTCTATTGGAAGGCGAGCTTGATACTTCGACC
>CAYNSZ010000184.1:0-2666 GCA_964400075.1 uncultured Planctomycetia bacterium | reverse complement strand
GAGGCGGACGCAGGAGGATATCCGGCGGAGGAGAATAAATTCAGGCAAACAACCCATGTATGAGATCTTTCAAGGTAGCGATGCCCTGTACCGCGAAGCCAAATTTCTTATCGACTTCTTTGAGGTTCACTTCGGGAACCAGGCAGCGGGAAAAGTTAGCCCGGCCGGCTTCGGTAAGCCGCATATTGATGTTATTCACCCTGCGCAACTCTCCTCCCAGGCCGACTTCGCCGATGACCAGCGTGTCTGAGGCGATTGGCTTTTCCTTCAGACTGGACACGATTGCCGCCACCGCCCCGGCATCCGCGGCAGGGTCGTTGATCTTCAAGCCTCCGGCTACGTTTAAAAAAACGTCCTCGCTGGCAAGCGGCAGGCAAAGCCGCTTCTCTATGATCGCCACCAAAAGCGAGAAACGGTTAAAATCATACCCCAGACTGCGCCTGCGCGGAATCCCGAAATTGGCCCGGCTTACCAGCGCTTGGAGTTCAATGAGTATGGGACGCACGCCTTCGATGCTGGAAGTGGCGCAGCTACCGGCAGTAGGAATCTGCCGTTGCGGTAAAAAGATATCAGTAAGCTTGGTTACCTCAAACAGGCCGTCAGACCTCATCTCAAATACCGCGATATCACCGGTGGGACCGAACCGGTTTTTGGTCGAGCGCAATATCCGGTATGGCGAAAGTGTCTCGCTTTCAAAGTAGAGAACGCAGTCAACGATATGCTCGAGAATTTTCGGCCCGGCTATAGAGCCTTCCTTGGTGACATGGCCGACCACAAACACAACCACCCCCAGGGATTTGGCTATCTGGGTCAGATAATCCGCGCAGCCCCGCACCTGGGAAGCACTCCCCTTTGTCCCCTCACAGGTGTTAACACTGACTACCTGAATAGAATCAACCACCACAAATTTATAACCTTCTTTGGCGATGTGACCGTAGACGTCTTCCAGCTGGTCATCCCGGCTGATATAAACCTTGTCAAACAATTGTTTGCCAAGACGCTGGGAACGAAGCGCGATCTGCTCGGGAGATTCTTCGGCGCTCACGTAAAGGGTCTTTGCCTGCGCTGATAAACGGGCGGCGACTTCAAGTAAAAGCGTGGACTTGCCTACACCCGGCGGCCCGCCCACCAGAATAATCGAGCCTTCGACAACACCGCCGCCCAGGACGCGGTCAAATTCATGCAGGCCAGTCATAATCCGCCTGGATTGCGACTGCCCCACGGTTGCCAACGGCTGAGGGATCTCTCGCGGCCTCAACCGTTGCGCCTCGCGATTCTCTTCCTCGGCAAAAGTCTGCCACCCTTCACAGACAGGGCAACGGCCCAGCCATTTAACTGATTTATACCCACATTCCCGGCAGCTATACATCGTGAAGCCTTGAGGCTGTACGCTGGTTTTTAGCGCGGTTCCCGTGGCTTATGCAGCAATTTCCAGGGATGCTCCTTTAAGTCCTGCATAAATTCTTCGGTAACGGTATAGAGCGAATCATCGTAGAGCAGCCGGCCCAGCGTGCCGCTCTTATTTTTGGTATCATCAATAAGCCCTTTTATGCTGGTGGTGATATCTTCAATATTGGATAGGGAATTTTCAAGGGAGGTTTTAAGCTTGCCCTCCTTCACAAAGGCGCTCACTTCCTGCATGGTTTTGGTAAAATTGGCAAAAACGCTGAACAGCGGGATGGGAGAAATGCCCTCGACCTGGGATCCCTCCCCAAGATAATCGGTAGTTACCTCGGGAGGAATGATCTCTAAATATTTTTCGCCAAACAAGCTTAGGCTATTGATGATGAACTGGGAATCCTTGGGTATTTGAACTCCCTTTTCGATAGCGACATGCGCGTACACCCGGGACTTTCCCGTTTCTTCCTGCACGGTAACTTTTTTAACCTCTCCCACATCCACACCGCAGAAGCGTACCGGCGAAGCGGTACGCAGGCCCTCGGCGAATTCAAAGGTCACGACCAGGGGGTAGGTCCCTTTAAAAAAACTAATCTCCTTCATCGACATAAGGGTTATAAAAAACAAGATAAAGCCGATAAAGAAAAAACTTCCCGCCTTAGTATAGGAAAGGAACTTCTTGCCGTCCCATAGATTTTTAGCCATAGTATGTACCCCCCCCTAGAATATAGGCAACGCCTAATAGCTGCGGTTTACCCGCCTTGCCGAGCAAGGTAAAACAGGAGATGCCGGTATAAATAAATTCCAATCTCCAAGCACCAAGCTCCAAACAAATTCGAATATCCAATGACCAAAACGGTTTTTGTTTCGGTACTTTGGATTTTGGTCATTGGGATTTGTTTGGAATTTGGGATTTGTGATTTGGGATTTCATTCTAAATTATACGAAATTATTCCGTTCGCTGCTCGGCGGCGGTCTCGTCAGACCTCCATCTCCTTGATCGGGCCGCCGGAACTGCCATGCAAAAATTGCAAGAGCCGTTCATCGCTGGTCTTTTCCAAATCTTTCTTATCTCCTTCAAAAATAATCTTTCCACCCAGCAAAAATGCCAGGCGGTCCGCCAGCTTCAGACCCACGGTCAGATCGTGGGTTACCACCAACGAAGTGATGGAAAGACGGCTATGCAAGTCCTCAATTAAGGCTACTATCTTATCCACTGAAATCGGGTCAATGCCGGTGGTCGGCTCATCGTAGATTATGATTTTAGG
>CAYNSZ010000183.1:0-2688 GCA_964400075.1 uncultured Planctomycetia bacterium | reverse complement strand
CTGAGAGTAGACGACTCAGCCAGGTTAGTGAAGCAGAGAAAACAAAACCAGAGCTTTTAGGAAATACCCCGCGGGCTCCGCCAGCAGGAGAACTTGTCTTAACACGACTTGAGTCTTTCGGGCTTACTGCTGAATCCGCTCGCAAAGATGCCCAGGCGTTCATAGCGCCCTTCAAGGATACATTACTTGCCTTGCGTGCCAGCCTCGCGCATGCCCGTTCCCAGGCCATAGACCAGAACCGTTTGCAAGAGATCGAACAGGCGGCTGCCGCGTCATTAATGGATATGGTGCGTCAGCAGACCAGCAGGGACGCAAACCAGTTTGATATCGCTGTGGCCTTCAAAGAAGGCAGGGGTAACTGCGTAAGTTTAAGCGGTGTGTATCTTGCGCTTGCCGAAAGTATCGGCCTGAAAGCCTCCGCCATCGATGTCAGCGAACCTACGAGCCGCGGCCAGCGCGAAGGCCATGTGGCGGTATTAGTGACGCTGGCAAGCGGTAAGGTAATGCTCATCGATCCCGGTAAGAACGCGACCATCGCGCCGTTTGCCTTAGAGAGGATTTATGTAAAGGAAAATAGCTTCTACCGGACACGCCGGGATGATACTGCGAATCCGTACCGGCGGTTGCGCCTTTTAAATGACCAAGGTCTGCAAGCCGCGGTACTCATCAATAAAGCCAACCACGTTCAGGCTTCCGAAGCTATCCAAGCTCTCAAAGAAGCAATAAAACTCGATCCAGCCTACGCTCTCGCTTATGCTAATCTTGGCCGTGTCTATGGCAGCCGTAACCAGCACGGTCTTGCCGAAATCAATCTGCGTAAAGCCATCGAAGCTGATAGCGGATATGTCAATGCCTATGCTGATCTGGGTATTGCCATTGCCAATCAGGGAAGGGCAAGGCTGTTGGAAGGCGCCGAGAATCTTGAAAAAGCCCTTAAGCTCGATAACAATTATATTCACGCTCACTATATCCTTGGTCAGATATACCGCGAGCTGGGAAGAAAAGATCAGTCCGAAGAACATTTCAAGCGGGCCTCCCAATTGCAGGATAAGCTCAACCAGGAAACCAACCGTTCAGGAAGCCTGCGCTATGGTTATGAAGGCGCAGCCACCTTGGCGCAGGTTGCCGGCAGAGAGAGCACAACCGCCTCCGGATTGCCGGAGAACATGAAAGGTACCGGCCTGGTCATTGGTCTAACCTTTGCTCCGGGCCTGGGTAAAGATGCGACCGAGCAGCGGCGCCTGCTCTGGACTGACAAGGACGTTGAGCTGTTGATTCAGGAAGCAAAACTCCTGCAACAGGAATGGCGCGTTCCCTACATTACTATTTCCGTCTATTATCCTTCTATTCCCGGAGATAATTACGCCACCGCGCACCGCTGGTTTAAACAGATGCATGATAACGGCATCCGTTTGCTGGTGCACATAGCTAATATTGACGACCGGGAAACTCCTTCGGGGGTTGACGTCAACTTCTGGAATGCGGGTGGCCGCGCGCAAAACCGCTACAAAGCCTTTGTCCAGGAATTTGCCAGCGAGCCCGCGATCGCCGGCTGGATCGTGTTCAACGAATATAATTACCTGACGCAAGAACATCCCGAATGGTTTGTTGAAGGCGGAGTAGAGGCAGCCAGGAATATGAGCTATGAGCAAGTGGTCAATGGCATACTTGATGCCACTGAGAACGTTGCTTCCGGAATACGCGATATATATACACAATCACGGGTAAGCCCCAAGCCTATCTACACGGTCTGGAGCACGTTCAAAGGTTTGCCGACCAAAGAACAGGTAGCGAAAGTTCCTTCAGTAACCGGCTGGTTGTTTAACCACTACGATATCAACTCTCTGCGTGACGGCAGTTTCTTCAGTAAGGCGAAAGCGCTGTTTGGCGATGGCTCACGACCCACGGATAAAGAATTCGGTCTGCATGAAACCGGCATTGATTCCTTTGACGGACGGACAAACCGTTCCATCGATACGCTCCAGGCAGACCATAACGCCGCGGTTCTTGAGGCAGTGGCAAAAGCAGTAAAACAACTTAACCTGCGCAATTTCCGTTTCCTCATATATATGAGCGCCAATGATAGCCAGTGGAAGCCGGAGGTCGAAGGCCAGGGTTTAGGCAGAATAGACGGGGTAGTGGAGCAGTTTAACGGCAGGCACTGGGGATTTTTCAGGACAGTGTTTGATGCCGATGGCAGAGCAACTAATGTCGAAGCCAAAGCCGTGGTGCGTAAGCTCAAGGATGTTATTTTCACCTTTACCGGCGGCGAAATAGCGCCGATGCCAAAGGAAGCAAAAGAAGCGATCATGCCCCAGCAGCCAAGCGCGCAGCCGGTCCGTACCACCGGGCCTCCCATAGCCGGCCCTACCATTGCCATCGCGCCGCGGGAATTATTCGCTGATCCGGCGCAGATAGCACGCATTCAAGAAACAGCAACCGCAAGCAGAGTCGCGGTTGTCTTGAGGGACAAAAACGGGCATGATTGGTGGTTTGTGGACGGTGCCGCTTTCTATGCCCGCGCCACTAGCCTTGCCCATGCTCCGGCCGGCTACAGCCCTCACGGATATTTCTACCACCACTATAAATGGAATGATAATACCAGTAATTTCACTGCTGACTTAGACCGTAACGGCATCGTGGACCTCCTTGAGACTGCCGTCGGGATTGTAGATATAAGTGACGGCC
>CAYNSZ010000182.1:0-2703 GCA_964400075.1 uncultured Planctomycetia bacterium | reverse complement strand
GGATTTTATAGCTCATCACATATCTTTTGGGTAAACGATGTCTTGATATTCGAGAAGTAACCTTTGACCTACCGCGGCAGGGTATCTAAGCAAACCACGCAGCATGATTGTGTATATTGGTATCGGTTCAAATCTGGGCGAGCGCGCTCGGAATATCACTACGGCCCTTGAGTATTTGCGGGCTCATGATGGTATCGCTTTACGATGCGTATCTTCTCTTATTGAGACCGAACCGGTCGGAGGGCCTCCCCAGCCAAAATTTATCAATGGCGTTGCCCGATTAGAAACAGAGCTCTCCGCGCGCCAGCTCCTTGGGGTGTTACTGGAAATCGAGCAAAAGCTGCAGCGCATAAGAGGAGTTGCCAACGGCCCCCGCACTATTGATTTGGATATTCTTTTGTACGGAGAAGAAATCATCCGGGAACCCGGCCTGAGCGTGCCGCACCCGCGCATGTTTGAGCGGGATTTTGTCTTACGTCCGCTCCTTGAAATTTCTCCCCAGATAATATCCACACTTGAAACTTTGAAGCGAAAGCTGTACAATCATTCCTTATGATTTCCATCCAGAGCCCTTCGCACATCCGAAACCTCATCCGCAGGCAGAAAGGTAAGCGCCTTACCATAGGCTTGGTGCCGACCATGGGCGCTTTGCACGCCGGGCATCTTTCTTTAGTCAAGCGGGCGCGTCGCGAATGCGGCTATGTCGTGGTCAGTATTTTCATTAATCCTTTGCAGTTCGGGCCCGCCGACATCTCGCCAGGGACGCGCGGTTACTTTCGGGGTGCGGAGTCAACCTTTTGTTTCTTCCGCGGGTAGCTGATATGTATCAAAAAGACCGTTCTGTTTTTGTTACTGAGAACCACTTAAGCAAATATTTATGTGGAAAATCCCGGCCAGGGCATTTCCAGGGTGTCTGTACGGTTGTGGCAAAACTATTTAACATCGTAGAGCCGGATGTGGCTTATTTTGGCCGAAAGGATTATCAACAGGCATTGATTATACAGCAGATGGTTAGAGATCTAAATTTTCCGGTCAGGATAAAGGTCTTGCCTATCGTGAGAGAAAAAGGGGGTCTGGCCTTAAGTTCCCGCAATGCCTACTTGAGCCCTTCGGGTGCACAAGCGGCGCGGTGTCTGTACCAGGCTTTGTTGCTGGCGAACGCTTTAATCAGCCAGGGCGAACGCCAGGCAAAAGTAATCATCCGGCGGATGATTCATCTGCTCAAAGCAGAGGAGTCTGTGCGCATAGACTACGTAGCAATCGTGGACCCGCAGAATCTGCTGCCCTTGCCTAGGATGAGCGCGAAGGTCTTGATTGCCCTTGCGGTTTATATTGGAGGAGTCCGTTTAATCGACAATAGGATCATCGATGTCAGGAACAAAAAAAACTAAGATAGGAATTATCGGCTGCGGGGCAATCGGCGAAGCAGTGGCAGTCTATATCGATGCCGCTCTTTCTGGCTATACCCGCGTGCGGGCGCTTTGCGATATTGATACCAAAGCCGCCAGCCGCCTGCAGGAAAAATTAAGGAGTAAACCCCGGATCGTGGATGCTGCCGCGCTCATGCGCCAGGTAGATTTAGCCATCGAGACTGCTTCCCAGGCTGCCGTGCCTGAGATTCTAGAGCTGGCCTTTCGCTACCGTAAGGATGTCATTATTTTAAGCGTGGGAGCTTTGATCAACAGGGTTGATATTATTCAGCGGGCCCGCCGGGCAGGTATAACCATTTATGTCCCTTCCGGGGCTATCTGTGGGGTCGACGGCCTTGGGGCTCTGAGCATCGGCACAATAAAAAAAATCACCCTGACGACGTCAAAACCGCCGGCGGGCTTCGCCGGAGCTGACTTTCTAAAAAAACGCAACATTAATATCCACAACTTGAAGAAGGAACAGTGCATTTTCAGCGGCAGCGTTGAAGAAGCGATACAGCATTTTCCTAAAAATATCAATGTCGCCGCGACCCTGCTTTTGGCGTCGCACTTCCAGAAGGTCAAAGTTTTCATCAAAGCCGACCCCCGCCTGAAGCGCAATACGCACCGCATACAGGTGGACGCCCAGCAAGCGCACCTGATGCTTGAAATCCAGAGCAATCCCTCCCCCTTGAATCCCAAGACAAGCAGCCTGGCCATCCTCTCGACCCAGCATCTCCTGAAAAAGATTTTTTCCCCTTTTAAAATCGGTAGTTAGCGATATAATGAATCCTCGAAGTTTTTCGTCCGCCTTCGCTCTTTTCGAGCTTTGGCGAACCCTCTGAAGCTCGTGCGAGCGTAGGCGAGCTTCGGCGGATTTCGCCCCACGCTGTAATTACTGAAGGCAAATGGCTATGCGTAAGTGCGTGGGGCTCAATTTTAAAACCCCAATACCGTTTATTTTCCTCGAACCACACACAGATGAGCGATTATATTTATATCAAAGGCGCAAAAGAGCACAATTTAAAGAATATCAGCTTAAAGCTCCCCAAAAACAACCTGATCGTCATTACTGGTCTATCCGGTTCCGGTAAATCATCCCTTGCCTTTGATACGATTTACGCCGAAGGCCAGCGCCGGTACGTCGAAAGCCTTTCCAGCTATGCCCGGCAATTCCTGGAGCAGCTGCAGAAACCCGATGTCGAGCATATCGAGGGGCTTTCTCCGGCAATCGCCATTGAACAGAGGACAGCCGGCGGCTCTCCCCGTTCCATTGTCGCCACCCAGACAGAAA
>CAYNSZ010000181.1:0-2717 GCA_964400075.1 uncultured Planctomycetia bacterium | reverse complement strand
AGCATGTGGGGTTCAAGCGACTCCAACTGGTATTTCCAGGTCGAGTTCGGCAATAAGCCCCCCTGGAAAAGTTTTAAAAATTACTGGCGCCAGTCACCGATGAGCTCAATCGGCAAGGCCCGCACACCCACGCTGGTCATCCACAGCGAACAGGACATGCGCTGTTGTCTGGAGCAATCGGAACAAGTGTATGTGGCGCTGAAAAAGCTTGGGGTTGAAACTGAGCTGGTCATCTTTCCCGATGAGCCTCACGGCCTTTCCCGGACCGGCCGCATCGACCGGCGCATTAAGCGCCTGGAGCATATCCGGGGCTGGTTCGACCGTTTCCTTAAACCGCTTTCCCTGCCCAGGTAGAACTGATGTTCATAATTCTACCCTACGCCGATGATAATCCCCGCAAAAGCATCCCGGTTGTAACGCTCCTGCTTATTGCCGCCAATGTCCTGATTTTTTTTGCTTTTGGCTTCAGCGGCGGTTACGAGGATACTGTCCTTAAGTACGGCTTTACTCCGGAGCGGTTTGCCTGGATGACTATTTTTTCCAGCATGTTCCTGCATGGCAGTATCAGCCATCTCATTTTTAACATGTGGTTTCTCTGGTTGTTTGGCGATAATTTAGAGGATAGCCTTGGCCATGGCCGTTTCCTGGGATTTTATTTCTTGGGAGGAGTTTTTGCCGCGGTCCTGCACTTGCTGGTATCCAATCCTGCTACCCGCGCTATCCCCTGTATCGGAGCCAGCGGAGCCATCAGCGCGGTCATGGGCGGCTACATCAGCTATTTCCCGCGCGCCAGAATACGGATGTTCGTCTTGCTTTTATTCTGGGCCAGGACTTTTAAGCTGAGCGCTTTGATTTTTCTGGGGTTGTGGTTTGCTGAGCAATTTCTGCTGGGAGGCTTGACCGCCTCTTCAGAGTTGGCCACGGAAGTGGCCTACGGCGCGCACATCGGCGGCTTTATTTATGGAGCGATTTTCTGCTTTTTCTGCCGCGCAAGCCTTGCCACCCCGGATCCCTTTGCCGAAGGCAAAGGTGCGCAGAGCTCCGGTAAGAAAACCCTCGCCGCAGAACCGGCAGTGGTGTTGCGGCCGCCAGCTCCGGCAAAGACCAGCGCCGAGTATATACAGGAAATCGAACGCTTTATCGGCGAAGAAAAAACCGATGAAGCTTTGACTGGCTACGCCGAATTAGAGCGTTTCCCTGGAGCCTGCCTTAATCCCCAGGCGCAGCTGGCTATGGCCCGCTCGCTCTATATGTACGGCCGCAAGTTCCTGGCTTTGCGCGCCTATCTTCGTTTCTTGATCCATCATCCCGATGCTCCCGAGGCAGGGCTTGTGCAATGTAGGATCGGCCAGATTCTCATCCGCGATTTTAATGAATACACCGGCGGCGTGAAGTTCTTGAAGCAGGGTTTAGAGCGCTACCAACCCGGTCAGGAGGATGACCCCTGCCTGCATGAGAGCAGGCGCCAGCTTAGCCGGGCTGAGGCGTTTTTTAATCAGGATTTTCTTAATGTTTCCCATGACGAGAATAAGCAGCAGCTTTTTACCGTGCTCAGGCAGCGCCAGGACGAGGGAGCTTTGGATATCGACGCGGTCTCCAAAGCTCTTGAATCCATAGGCGCGGTCAGGGGCGTTAATGCCGGTTTTAAGCTTGCTCACAATGCCCGGCACCATTTAGCATCGCAAGACGGAATCATCCTCAACGGCATATCGCTGATAGAGGCGATACTGGCGGCGCGCAAGCTCCAGTCCTTAGGCATTGATGTTGTCGCGCTTGGCCAGGATGATTTGCCGCATTACCCCAAGATTATTGCCGTGACCGAGGCCTCTGTTGTTTCCGGAGCGCTCGAACTCATTACCGAAGATAAACAGAAAATCGAGGTGTTGTTTTCAGATATCATTTCCGTGACTTTAGGTCAGGTACCCTATTTTGTCTTCCGTAAAGAAGAGGATACTTCGGCGTTTGCTCTTGGAGGCGGGGATGAAGAGGGGGGAGTACGCATTGATGACTTGAATGTCAACCGCCTTATAGACTTCTATACTCCTTCCTGTCGCCTGCGCGTCAGCAGCCTGCGGTTTACCTACCGGGACAGGAGTGCTAACCGTATCCCGGAGCCTGTATCCGGCGGCCAGTTTCTCGAAGACCTGGCCCAAGCCTGCGGCGGCAAGCCCTTCGATGAGGCCAGTCTGTATTTCCTGGTCACCAAGGACTGGTCCCGGCTGAACTTCCGCGATATTCAGGCATTGAGCCAGCGCAGTTTTTGGTCAGCCCGGATAAAACTGGTTAATCGCCTGCTGGGAATCCCCGGGCTTTAGCCCGGGGATGAAAGCATGCGATTATCCCGCCGGAGTCATGGGAAATTTCCTGCGGAAATTTCCCATGTATCTAGCGAAGGCGGGGTTATATAGAGAAACTCCGAGTTTAGGCCAACAGCCACCCTTCGGGGTGGCCTGTGGGGTAGCTCGGAGATACAATGAGCGCCTGGCCGCCTAAAGGGAAATCAGAAAAAAACAATACAGCTATTCAGGTGTTTCTGATATAATAAATGATTCTTTCCGGGCTTCTCCCGGCATTCAAGAGGTATCTGATGCGGATATTATTTTCAGTGAGCGGTTTTGATGTCGGATTTGCCCAGAAGGGTAAAATCCTTGAAGCGGCCAAATCCCTGCGCCCCCGGACTTTTTTCCATTCCCACGGTACTGACACCGACCGTTTCG
>CAYNSZ010000180.1:0-2722 GCA_964400075.1 uncultured Planctomycetia bacterium | reverse complement strand
CCTTGCCCTGGGCTCAGATACCGGCGGCTCAATCAGGCAGCCGGCTTCCTGCTGCGGAGTAGTCGGCTTTAAACCGACCTATGGCCGGGTCTCGCGTTACGGCCTGATCGCCTTTGGTTCAAGCCTTGATCAGATCGGGCCCATAACCACCAATTTTGTTGATTGCGCGCTTCTCTTGAATATCATCTGCGGCCAAGACGGCCGCGATTCAACTTCTTTACCCGCGCCCGTAGAAGATTATGCTTCAAGTCTCGGCGCTGACTGCCAGGGCCTGACCATAGGCCTGCCGAGGGAATATTTTGCTGAAGGACTAGATCAAGAAGTAAGGGAAGCGATTGAAGCTACCATCGTCAGCTTTAAGAAAAAAAAGATAAAGTTTATCGAGATACGCCTGCCGCATACCGAGTACGCGGTTGCTACCTATTACCTCATCGGCTCCTCTGAGGCCAGTTCTAATCTACAGCGTTTTGACGGAGTAAAATACGGTTTACGCCAACCAGGAAAAACCATGCTTGAATTGCACAGCCAAACTCGTGGCAAAGGCTTTGGCGATGAGGCAAAACGCAGGATTTTTTTAGGCACCTACAGCCTTTCCAGCGGCTACTACGACGCGTATTACCTGAAGGCTTTAAAGGTGCGCCGCTTAATCAAGCAGGATTTTGATACGGCTTTCAGCCGGGTGGACGCGATCCTTACGCCGACTGCGCCCACACCGGCGTTTAAAATCGGCGAAAAGATAAGCGACCCCTTAAGCATGTATTTATCCGATATCTATACGATTTCAGCAAACCTGGCGGGCCTGCCCGCGGTTTCCTTCCCGTGCGGTTTCAGTAAAGCCGGCCTTCCTATCGGAGCGCAGCTTATCGCTAAAGAGCTTAACGAGTCGACCCTTATCAGCTTAGGTTGGCTGTGTGAACAGGGTACGGATTTCCATACGCGCATACCGCCGCTAGCAGGAAAATAGAACCATGAACGAACTTGAAACCGTAATCGGCTTAGAAGTGCACGCGCAGCTTGATACCCAGTCAAAGATTTTCTGCTCCTGCGCGGTGAGTGTGGAAAGCCCCGCGAATACCAACATCTGCCCTGTCTGCTGCGGTTATCCCGGAGTGCTTCCGGTATTTAACCAAAGAGCGCTTGAGCTTGCGGTGCGGGTCTCGCTTGGCCTTCACTGCGATATCAACTCCCGGTTTTATTTTGAGCGGAAAAATTATTTTTATCCGGATTTACCCAAAAACTATCAGATCTCACAGTATCAGCAGCCGCTCGGTTTTGGCGGGTATCTGGAACTGGCTTCGGGAAAAAAAGTGCGCATTACCCGTGTTCACCTTGAAGAAGACGCCGGCAAACTCATCCATCGCCAGGATTGTTCCCTGGTCGATTTTAACCGTACCGGCACAGCCCTGCTTGAGATAGTCAGCGAACCGGATATCGCCAGCCCCGAAGAAGCCTATGATTACCTGAACTATCTTAAACTTACCCTGCAGTACCTCAAAGCCTCAAGCTGCGATATGGAAAAAGGCTCATTGCGTTGCGATGCCAATATTTCCCTGCGGCCCCGGGGCTCAACCACGCTGGGGACAAAAGTGGAATTGAAGAATATGAATACCTTCCGGGGGGTGAGACTGGCGCTTGAGTTTGAAGCAAAACGCCAGGCACAGATTCTCGCCAGGGGCGAGAATCTGGTTCAGGAAACCCGGCTCTGGGATGCCGAAAAACTGGCGACCTATACCATGCGCACCAAAGAAGCTGCCCACGACTACCGTTATTTTCCCGAGCCGGACCTGCTTGATTTCTCGGTTGCGCCTGAGCTCATCGGCCGGCAGAAACAAAATATCGGCGAGCTGCCCCTGGCCAGGCTTCGCAGGTTCATGGCTCAGTATCAGCTCAGCGAAAAAGATACTGACGTCTTCATTGCTGATTCTAGCCTCGCTGAATTCTTTGAGGCAGCGGTCAAGGTCTACCCCCAGGTGAAGGAGCTCGTTAATTGGATGCTCGGGCCTTTTCTTGAGCAGCTCAACAGCCTTGCAGGCGGCATGAAGGCGGTGAAACTTTCACCAGAGAAGTTCGTTACTATCGTGCGGTATTTTTCAGAGGGGAAGTTGAATAATCTTGCCGCGAAAAAAGTTCTTGCCTTAAGCATCGCCACCGACGATGATATTGATATGCTTATCGAGCGCGAGAACCTCGCGCAGGTTTCCGGCCAGGATGAGCTGGCAGGCTTTATCCGGCAAGCGGCTGAAGAAAACCCAAGAGCGGTCACCGAATACTGCCAGGGCAAGCAGGAAGCCATACAGTTTCTGGTAGGCCAGGTGATGCGTAAGACCAAAGGAAAGGCCAATCCTAAAATCGCCCGGCAGATGCTGGAAGCATATCTGCGGGAACACCTCGAACCCGGAAAGTAAAACGCGAAAAAGGAGGATTCAGCATGAGAAAGCAGTTAATTACAGGCGCGGTACTGATTACAACAATTTTCTTAAGCCTTGTTCCTGTTTCCTTTGCCAAGGAGCGGGACGAACTCTATAAAGAGCTTGAGATATTTGCCGAAGGTTTGGCGGTCATTGAGAAAAAATACGTGGATGAGACTTCGCCCCACGAGCTTATTTACGGCGCGATGTCCGGGATGCTTTTATCCCTTGATTCATACAGCCAGTTCCTTACCCCTGAAGATTATCAGAATCTGATTGTCGAGACCGAGGGAAAATTCGGAGGCTTGGGAATC
>CAYNSZ010000179.1:0-2732 GCA_964400075.1 uncultured Planctomycetia bacterium | reverse complement strand
TTTACGCAGGCAGCGGGCAAAGGAATTAGCCGCGCTGCTTCCCCAGCCAGCCAATATCTTGACCATTTGCAACGTAAACGGAGAGCTTATTTACCTCTATGAAGCCTTGCAGCGTCTCAATAAGACAGCCTGTTTCTTTGTTTGCGAAACCAGGCCCTATCTTCAAGGTACGCGTTTAACCTTCTGGGAACTGGCAAAAAACAACATCCCCTGCAAGCTCCTCTGCGATAACCAGGTAGCCTTGGTCATGCGTGATGGCCTGGTCAACTGCGTGGTCCTGGGAGCTGACCGGGCCACGACTGCCGGCGCCATTATCAATAAAATCGGTACCTACAGTCTTTGCCGGCTGGCAAACTACTTTCGTATTCCCGTGTACGCGTTCACGCAGTATCCGCGCGCTATGGATATCGAGACTATCGACATAGAGGAAAGGCCCGCGCAGGAGGCGTTTCTGCATTTAGAAGGTGATTACCGCTCGATTGACGCGCTGTATCCGGCCTTTGACGTGACCAGACCTGAGTACATAAGCCGTTGTATGGAAATGAACTTCTCCGGGCTATCCCATAAAAGGGATCCCGATAACCAGAAAGATCATAAAGAAAAATCGGGGAAGCCCGGAGTTAATCGCACGAATTCATCGCCGGCCTATGAACCCGGAGATTTCTGCGCTGGCGATTAAGGTGTCGCATGAAGCTGGTTGATGTCAATAACGCGGTTTTAGTCTGGGGTCCGGTATCAACGCAAGGCCTGGCCGCGCTGAGGCGGGAGGATGCGCTGGTGGTTGTTCCCGAGCAGCGGCCGTACTTGATCGGCTTGGTACAGACTATACCCCTCTTGGATAAAGAAGGAATCAAGTTTTTTTACTGCAGTGATACGGTCGTAGGGTTTCTCTGCTCTAAGAAAAAAATCAGGAAAGCCTATTTTTTTTACCAAGACAAGACTGCTGAAGGCGCGCTCTGGGCCATAAGCGGAAGCCTGTACTTTAGCCTTCTTTGCAAACTGCATGCGATACCGCTTGAGTTACTCAGGCAGGGTGAATTCATAAGCAAGACCCTTGATCAGAACGCGGCCACGCTGGCTAAGAGAGGATTCCTGGTTACCGGGGATAAAAATGAGTGTATAATAGAACCGGCTCTTGAGCTAGTTACGGGGGAGATTTTGCGATGAAGGAAAGCGAAGCGAAAAAAGAGTTTATCTACTGGTGCCGCCTGTTGAATCAGAAGGGCCTGGTGAGCGCTCGCAGCGGCAATGTCTCCTGCAAGGTGGGCGACAATAAACTTTTGGTTTCAGCGCACGATTGTTACTTGGGACATTTAGAGGAAGTTAGTGTGCTCCGGTGCGATTTGCAGGGCGAGGTTATCGGGCCAAAGCAAGAGCTGACCAGCGAGAAAGACCTGCATCTTGAGATTCATCGCGCCTTTCCCGAGGCGGCAGTAGTCTTACACGCTCATCCACCGCATACTACCGCTTTTTTCCATTATTTTGATTCCCTGGATATTTTTTCTTTTGAGGCCAAATTTTATTTAGGCGCTGTGCCGGTCCTTGAGCAGGAAACGCCCACGGTGACTGATATCGCGGCAGTGCTCAAGGCGCTTAAAGTTAGTACTATCGTGGTATTAAAAAATCATGGCGTCGTGGCCATAGGCAAAGATTTCAAGGAGGCCTTTAGCCTGATTGAACTCCTGGAGGAGCAGGCGAAAGTGAACCTGCTCATACGGGCCTCAGAAATCCGAAATCAGAAAACAGAAAACAGATTACAGAGTACAGAGGAGAGAGGAAAGGAAGGCAGGGGAACGAACAGCAAGCGTTGCGCGATGCTGTCGCAGGAACATAGAGAACGTTTAACTGAGGTGGTAAATAACGATAGTCAGGCGCAGGAATTAGGAAAAAAATACGATTTAACCTGCACCCTGGCGGTTAAGAACCAGGATACTGGCGAGTGCATGCGTTTCTGCTATGAGAAGGGTAAAATCGTGGCTATCGATTCAAGCGAGAAAGCTGAGTTTGTGATTATCGGCTCAACTGACATCTTGCGCCAGGTATTTAACCGTAAGATTGACCCCTTTGTGGCCTCGACCCAGGGAAAAGTAAAAACCAAAGGCGATTTTGCAAAAATGAGCAGGTGGTATCCGGTCATGGTCAGGACTTTCAAGTTGTGGGAACAGGCGCCGGTAGTGTAGTCCCTGCCTGCCTTGAGTGCCATCAGGCAGGGAGTCCACAGTCGACAGTCCACAGTGGAGAAATCTAAGGTGAGCAATATGCAGGAATACCAATATTATATAGCGGGTAAGTTTAAGAGTTCAGCCGAAAAGATAGCGGTAGTGAACCCGGCGACTGAAGAGGCTTTTGCCAATTTTTTTGAGACCCCGGCGCAGGACTTACAGGAAGCCATCGCAGCTAGCCGGGCCGCAGCTGCGCAATGGCGATGCGCCTCCCGCAAAGAACGCTCAGGCCTGCTTACTGAAATCGCCGGAGTCCTCATCAATAACCTTTCCGCTCTGGCTGAGCTCGAGACAAAAGAAATCGGCAAGCCCTTGAAAGAATCCCTTTTCGTGGACATACCGCTTGCCGCGGAGTGTTTTCGCTACTACGCTTCGTTTTTAGAAACCTTGCAGGATGAGCAAATTGCCGTTGACGGCGGCATAAGTTTCTTAAACTACGAGTCCTTTGGCGTTTGCGGGGTATATCTTCCCTATAATGTGCCCTTGATGATTTTCGGTTATACTTGCGCG
>CAYNSZ010000178.1:0-2751 GCA_964400075.1 uncultured Planctomycetia bacterium | reverse complement strand
TTTCATGGTCTCCTCCTGGCTCTCTAATGGTTCAGGTACTTACACCGCTTTATTATAACATGCGGGAGGAAAATAATGCCAGAAAAATCTATCAGCTTTCGTAATCGGAGAAGATATCGCTGCTAGGAATAATTGGGCCTTGGCGGGAAAAACATATGCTGGGACTATTTCTTTTTGGTTTGAGCTGCGACTGACTCGACTGCTTTTTTTATCACTTCGGGGTCACCAAGATAGTAGTGCGCAATTGGTTTAAGATCCCTATCCAACTCATAGACTAAGGGGATACCGGTGGGTATATTGAGCTTGACAACTGCCTCATCACTCATGGCATCCAGATACTTGACCAGCGCCCGCAGGCTGTTGCCGTGGGCGGCGATGATGACTTTCTTACCCGCGCCTATGGCCGGCGCAATGGTTTCATGCCAGTAGGGCAAAAACCGCTCTACCGTGTCTTTAAGACACTCGGTAAGGGGCAGCTCATGGGGCTTAAGGTCTTGATAACGGGGGTCACTGCCGGGGGAGCGCGGGTCATCCTTGGTTAAAGCCGGCGGCCGGATATCGTAACTTCTGCGCCATATAAGCACCTGCTCTTCGCCGAATTTTTCAACCATCTCGATCTTATTCAAACCCTGCAGAGCACCGTAATGGCGCTCATTCAACCTGAAGGAGCGGTAAACCGGAATCCACATCAAATCCATATCCTCAAGCACAATCCAGAGGGTCTGGATAGCGCGCTTTAAAACCGAGGTATAGGCGATATCGAAGCGGTAACCTTCTTTTAAAAGCCACTGACTGGCGGTATGAGCCTCCTCAATGCCTTTAGGGGACAAGGGGACATCGGTCCAGCCGGTAAAACGGTTTTCAAGGTTCCAGATACTTTCACCGTGACGCAGCAATACCACCTTTATCACTATTGCTTCTCCAGTTTTATAGTTTTATTTAAGCAGATTGGCGCTATGTTAAATTCCAAACTATCCGCTGAAAGCGGAGAATTTGTAATTTGAGATTTGGGATTTGGGATTTTCCGTAGTTAGCATTTGGAGTAGCCGCAGCCGTCGCAAACCAGGCACCCTTCCTGATGCCGTAGGACAAAACCGCATTCGCAAACTCCGACAATGCTTTTTGATTTTTTATTTTTTACGGCCGTAGCCTGCGGGGCCGAAATGATTTCCGAAGGCTCTTGGACTATGGTCTCGAGGCTAGGAACTACCTTTATCCGTACTATTTCTCCCTGGTCAAGCGCCCGTTTTTCTAACACTCGGGCAATGGCGTCGGCGCAAGAGAAAATTTTCTTTCCTTTATCCCAGGAAGGAGACGGGCAGCGAATACCCTTGAGCTGCTCAACGATCACCTTAGTATCGATGCCGCCCCTCAGGGACAACGATACCAGCCTCCCTACCGCCTCAAGCTGCGAGGCGGCGCACCCGCCGGCCTTACCCATCTGGGTGAATACTTCAAAAAAATTACCGTCTTCGTCCTGATTCACGGTAATATAAAGATTGCCGCAGCCGGTGGTCACTTTCGTGGTCGTCCCTAAAATCACCTCCGGCCTGGGCTTGGGATAGGGCACGGCAAGCGAATATGCCGGTGAAGGCAGGTCAGCGGCGTCGCTTGCGCCGCTCTCCTTTCTCGTTTCTTTTTTATCGGTCGTCAGGACCTGTTCGCTGCGCGAACCATCCCGATAGACCGTGATACCTTTACACCCCAGGCGATAGGCGAGCAGATACGATTGCTTAACGTCTTCGACGCTGGCGCTGTTAGACAAATTGATGGTCTTGGAAACGGCGTTGTCCGTATATTCCTGGAATGCCGCCTGCGTCTTGATATGCCAGAAAGAAGAAATATCCATAGCAGTCTTACAAATTCTTTTAATGGCATCGGGAATCTCGGCTATTTTCTGAATATTTTCTCCGCTGGCAATATGCTTCATAAGTTCGTGAGAACAGAAACCGTCTCGTTTCGCAAGCCATTCAAAAGCAGGGTCTACTTCCAGAAGCTTCTCTCCGTCGAGGACATTGCGGAAATAGCAAAGATGAAAATTGGGCTCAATGCCCGACGAAGTGGGGCCGGCGATGATGCCGATAGTACCGGTCGGCGCGATGGTCGTTAAGGTAGCGTTACGTATCTTAATACCGCGCTCTTTCCAAACGCTCTTATCCCAGGCCGGGAAAACGCCCCGGGTTTTCGCCAGAGCGACTGACTCTTCAATCGCCATATCCCGGATAAAACGCATGACTTTTTTTGCAAGCTCGATAGCTTCATCGCTGTCATAGGCAATGCCCATATACTCAAGCAGGGTTGCCCATCCCATAATGCCTAAGCCGATTTTTCTCGTCTTCAAGGTATTGTCTCTGATCGCGGGCAGGGGAAACTTATTAATATCGATGACATTATCAAGAAAGCGCGTGGCAAGACGGGTAACCCGCTCAAGCTTCTCCCAGTCGATCTCAAGCGTTTCATCCGCCTGCCGCAGCATCCGGGGCAAATTAATCGACCCGAGATTGCAGCTCTCATAAGCCAGGAGCGGTTGTTCTCCGCAGGGGTTGGTGCTTTCGATAGCGCCGAGCATGGGAGTGGGATTACCCTGATTAATCTTATCAATGAAGACGATTCCTGGCTCGCCGTTTTTGTGCGCGTAGGCCGCGATCAAATCAAAGACCTGACGAGCGCTGAGCCGCTGGGTAACTTCGCCGCTGTGCGGGTCGATCAATTCGTACTCCTGCTCACTCAACACCCGCTTCATGAAGTCAT
>CAYNSZ010000177.1:0-2809 GCA_964400075.1 uncultured Planctomycetia bacterium | reverse complement strand
TATTTCATCGGGAATATCAATCCAGCGTTTTTGGCTTACCTCTTGTTCGATTAAGTTCATAGGAAAGACCGGCGCGAGTATATCGGGAGTAATAGGTTTTCCGTCAGGGCCCAAGGGAGGTGCCGGTGGTCTCGGCAAGTCAGCAACGAGGTTATACCATTGACGGGGAATATCGGATTCAGACAGATAGATTTTTTTATCGTTCACGCCAGGCTCCTTTCAAAACTATCAGTCTGCTTAATACAATGTCTTATCTGCATGGTTTTCTATTAATGGAACAATCGCTCCTGCACGATAACACAGCTCCTATCGTTTTTTCGGGTATTCCTCCAGTACCGCGTCGATTTTTTCTTTATCAAGCGGGTATGAAAATACTGCGAAAAGCTCTCCCCTGATTGCACTTTTATCTTCTTCCAAGTAATCTTCTAAATCAACTTCACTGATTTTCCGGTTAAGGGTTTCCAAATCCTTATTACTGAACGCAAGGCCCTCAATGGCTATCCCCTCCGCTTTCAGTTTTCCTGCCAGGTCACTGGTTAATTGCCATATTTTTCCGGTCTGGGTATCGAGCACAAGATACAAATACGGCGATTCAGAAGTCGAGTAAAACTGATAGCGGCCGTTAGTGACAGGCCCAGACAGCTTTTCCTCTGCCGAACACACGAGCGAAAGGCTGGCCAGTACGACTAAAACGGCGATTCTCCTTATAAACGCTTTATCCATATCCATGTTACCTCCTTCTTAGCTTAGAACGAATCTCCTCTTACTAAAAAGTCAGGAATTTTTTTATAATCGCATGAATTCATCCCCGCTTTCAAAGCCGGGGATTTCTCGCAGGCGATTAACCTCCAACCGGCTGCGAAACAGAACCAACGGGTGCGCGCACATCATGAGGTATTATATCACAGAAATAAAAACGCTCATCCCGTAATACTACCGCTCCCGTTTTGAAGTCAAGCCGGGCCTTAAAGATGGGTCCGTCAAAGGCAAAGGTATGAAACTCTCCATTTTCGCCGCACGGGTCAACTCCGCTGGGCAGAGAGCAAAGTAATTGCCGCTCGTATGGTCTTCCGCAAAAGCTTTTATCGAGTAGGGCTGTGTCAACACAGGTAATGACCGCTTTAAAACCTGTTTCTATAAATTCCTGGGCAAGCTTCTGAGTATCACGTTTCCAGAGAGGGAAAACCCCTTTCATGCCGATGCTCGAAAGCCTGTCCTCCCGGTAGCGGCGAAGGTCCTCCAGAAAAATATCTCCAAACACAACCGAGCAAACACCCCGCTGCTGATAGGAAAGGAGCATATGCTTCATGGCCGCTTCGTAGTCTTCATTCGAGGCATGGGAACTGATATATACTTTCTGGAGGCTATAGCCTAAGGAGACGGCTTGCTGTTCAATAAGGCTTTCCCGGATACCATGCATGCTTACCCTGCCGTAATCTTCGGTTATGGTAGTCAACAATGCTGCTATCTCATACTCCTTGCTCCGAAGTAACTCATAAAGGGCAAAGGCGCTGTCTTTGCCTCCGCTCCAGGCAAGGATGGCTTGTTGTTTCATGGAGGTGTAAAAGTTTAGTTATTAAGCGTTTCGGTAACGGCTAGGGTTACGAAGCCCGTTTTGGCAACGTCTAACGGTTACGTCTTATATTATTGAAATAAAAGACGATTAACGTTACCGTAGGACGATACGGGCATCGTGACCGTAGCCGATTGGCGTTGCCGCTATTCTGAATTTACACGGAGCTGCCTATACCTCTACGATACTTGCCTGCTCTATCAGCTCACGATGCTTATAATACCGCTTTTGCCAATAGCCGCGCTTAAAATACCAGGCCATCACCAGGCCCTGAAAAATATCCGAGGCATTTATCCCCAGCCAGATACCCATGGGACCAAGGGAAAAACCAAGAGCCATCAGATAGGCTACGGGTATGCGCAAGCCCACCTGGGCTGCGCCAGTCAATACGGCAGGGGCCATAGTATCGCCGGCGCCGGTTATGCCTCTGCCCAAAATCAGGGCCAGAGCCAAAAAGGGCAGGGTAACGGCGATGAACCGTAAAAAACTTGCACCAATGGCAATGACATCGGGGTGGTTGTTGAAAATTGCCACGATTGGGGCGGGAAAAATAAAAAATAAGACCGCAAGCGGAGCAATGATCAGCTCAAAATATTTCAAAGTCTTCCATCCTGTTTGCGTGGCTCTCTCCGGCTGGTTTGCGCCCATGTTCTGGCCAATGAGCACCGCGCAGGCAGCCCCCATGCCTAAGCCCAACATGATAACCACCATGCGCAGGCGGATAGCGATACCAAAAGCCGCCAGGCAGGCCGAACCGAAAGAAGTAACGAGGCGCAGGAGCAAAAGAACCGATAGCTGCCTCACGAATACTTCAAGGGAAGCAAAAAAACCTATTTTTACCATTCTGCCAATCAGAGGGAAATTTACTTTACAGCAGGCCTTATGAAAATGAAGGCTGGAATGGCCAAAGGCAAAGTGTCTTAAAAGAACAATGAGACCAAGAGCCCGGCTGACCACGGTGGTCAGAGCTGAGCCAGCGACCTCCATTCTCGGGAAAAAGCCCGGACCAAAAATAAACAGCGGGTCAAGGATAATATTAACAATATTGACAAAGACCAGAACTTTAAGGGGCACGTGAGCATCTCCGGAACCCCGCAAGGCCTGGTTAAAGCCGATAAAAAGATAAATGAAGATGGACCAAATAAAGTTTATTTTCAAATACTGGGAGGCAGCGGGAATAACTTCAGGACTTACCCCAAAAAGTTTTTCTATTGCTGGGTTTATAGAGCACCTGGG
>CAYNSZ010000176.1:2163-2838 GCA_964400075.1 uncultured Planctomycetia bacterium | reverse complement strand
TTGCCCGGCGGGCTCTGGAAGGGACCGATCTTATTCTGTACGTGACTGACGTGAGCCGGCCAGTCGGCCTGGAAGAAAAGCGGCTGGTAAAGCTTTTGCGTGCTCAAGACACCACCGTCATCATGGTCTTGAATAAAATGGATTTAGGCCAAAAATATCTCAACGCCTACATCGATTGCTGGAAGCGGGCACAGGGAACCGGAACAGATACTTTATTGTACTTTATGCCCCTGTCCGCCAAATACGGGAAAAACATCGACAAGCTTATCGCGGTTCTGCGCGAAAATCTTCCGGCTGGGCCGCCGTATTATGATGAAAAGACCCTTACTGATTTTCCGCTTTTCTTTCGCGTGGCTGATATCATCCGGGAAAAGCTCTTCCTGCGCTTACAAGAAGAGCTGCCGCATTCGCTGGCAGTTGAAGTGCAGGAGGTGCGTGATAAAAAAAGAGTCCGCTACGTACGAGCGGTAATTTACGTCATCCGGAAATCACAGAAAAAAATCGTCATCGGTCTAAAGGGAGCAGTGCTTAAGGATATCGGCTCAAGCGCCCGGGCCGACTTGGAAGCGATGTGCGGCAAGAAAGTTTTCCTGGATATCCGGGTCACGGTGGTAAAAGACTGGCAGGAGAAGCCGAGAATTTTAAAGGAGCTGGGGTACTGGTGGGAGTAGGGGG
>CAYNSZ010000176.1:0-2063 GCA_964400075.1 uncultured Planctomycetia bacterium | reverse complement strand
TGCCACGGTGTCGTGGAAGTCCTGCACATAGAGAAACGCCAGTTTCCCCGCCAACGATAACATCTCCGAACAGTAATCAAGATACCTGCCTAATTCATATCCGCTCAAGCCTCGCTTGGGAGAATGGGGAGTGGGAGAGCTAGCTTGGGAAGTGCTTTCCGGGTCTTTGGTGAGCTGGTGGGCGTCGATGATATGAGCAAAGCAGCGCAGCCGGTTCACAGCTCTGATAACTCGTTTGCGTTTCCTCCGGTTTTCAAACGTGACCAAAAATATAAATCCGGCGCCGATGAACGCCGCGGCCTCCATAGCTGACTGTACCATTTGCACGAAGTCGGAGATATTAAGGCCGTCAGCAGTCAGCTGAAGTTGCCGGGTTGAATATACCATGCCCGCAGCAATACAGGCGACGATAAGGTAAATAACCGCGCGCAAAAGATAATTCGGCCGGGCTATCCACTGCACGGTATTTTCAGTTTCTTTTGAAACTGCCAGGAGATTGTTACAAACTTCGGCAAGGCCTGAGTCCGGGAAACGCTCAGCTATGCGCACATGCAGCGTCTCGATGGTCTTTTGGATTTCCTCGGGGAGTAGGCGGATATTTTTGTTTTCCATGCCGCTCCTTATTCTGTTTCTATGTTTCTCAAGGCCTGCCGTATTATTTCCCGCATCCGCTCGTCCTGAGCGCCGCTCAATAAATCTTTTAAATACGGTACTGCTTCTTTTGCCTGCGGGCCGAACATTCCCAGGGCAGAAACAACAGCCTCCTGTCCGACGCCAGTCGCAAATTGCCAGCCTGGCGGGTAACTGGCGCCGGCTGCAAGGGTAGCTGGTTCGCTTTTTTTAAGCTTTTCAACCAGCGCAGGTATCGCCGCGGGGTCGCCTATTTTTGCCAAAGCCATAGCAACGGTTGAGCGAAAGAGGAGTATTCCATCCCCGGTATCAAGGTCGTTGGGGCCGTTTTCCAAGGCCGCGATTAATACCGGCACAGCCTGGTTTGCTTCAGGGCCCATCTCGCCGAGGAATTTAGCTGCGGCAATTTTACAGTTTTCATCGTAGTGCCGGGTAGTCCAGCGGTCAAAAAACCCGACCTTGTTGCCAAATTGGTCCCAATAGCAGGCGCCGCCCTTAAATTGCTCGATTAACTTTTCCAGGCGCTCGTTGCTGGCCGGCCAGGTTGAGAGTGCCGCTGTCAGGAAAATAAAGGCCACCAGCGATGGCATGAGCACGGTATGCATTTTGCCTGCCGGTTCGTGAATAGACTGGTTTTTCATTATCAGCTTTTAATAGCCGAGAGTAATGTTTTTATAAGTTTTTTGATTTCCTCTTCCTTTTCAGTGCTGACAGCTTGAGGCTTGGTAATTCTAATTTTACAGATGTAGCCTTTAAGACCTACCAGGACTAAGTCCGAGGAAACCGGCAGGGGTGCATCGGGATAGTCTTCTAAAATGACATCATAGCTGTATGCTGCCCAGAGTACTGGCAGGGGCGAAGCATCTCCGATGTCAATTTCTCTGGGTTCATCACTTTGCGTCTGGATATTGCGGTACCTGCCCATGCTCTCAAGTTCGCTGATATTGCGCATCGCCTCTTGTTTGGCAGCAATGACCGCTTCTGAGCTGATGCCCTCGGCAATGTCGGTATAGCCCCAGTCATACACGTAAACCGTAACTGCGGTGGCCTCAGGGCTGTCAGCGTAGGCGCTATAGCCTCGGGATGCGCCGAGCGCCGGCTCCTCATAGGTCATCGGCTCTTCAGCGGTGAAATTTTGTATCTCCTGGGGCAGGGAGAGTAGTATTTCGTTGGGCGATTCTTTGGCAAGGGCTGGAGCCGCAAGCAGGCCAGTGAGCATAAGAGCGATCATTGCCTTTCTCATTTTTCACCTCTTTTTTTATTTTGCTCTTTCATTTTATTTTTACCTATAACATAAAAATCAGCTGCCCAACCTTGGCGAGGTCCACTGTCTGCCTCTCCACAGTTCCGAAGGAAGGTAGGAGGGGATTGGCTTTTTTGATTTTAATTTTTTTTTTTATTTTCGTCAAAAGAATTTTAATAAACTGTTTTTT
>CAYNSZ010000175.1:0-2863 GCA_964400075.1 uncultured Planctomycetia bacterium | reverse complement strand
TGGGGATGTATTATACACCCATTATTTTCTGAATGCAAAAGCTGTACTTGGGCTTAAAAGATGAGTGTGCTAAGCGGGTTTGTTCAATCCACGCGGACTCCTAAATTCACAATTGCTTATTCATCGGGTCTTGGATTCTCACCGTTGCCGCAAGGGTTTTATCCGCCTTCGCTCCCAAGAGCTCCTGGTCAATGAATCGCGGAAGGCTCAACTTTCAAGCAGTATATTCACCGGGCCGTCCAGAGTAAGGGAAATTTCCATGTGCTCGCCGAAAATCCCTTTGGACACTGGAATCCCCCACGACGCGAGCGCGGCGGCGAAATCATCAAATAATTGTCTGGCCAACTCAGGTCGCATAGCATCGTCAAATGAAGGCCGTCTGCCTGACTCAGCACGAGCACAAAG
Organism: uncultured Planctomycetia bacterium; assembly: GCA_964400075.1. GTDB lineage: Bacteria > Omnitrophota > Gorgyraeia > Duberdicusellales > 4484-171 > JAFGHG01. Next base: position 2,458 of record CAYNSZ010000175.1, on the reverse strand, counting down.
AGTAAAGTTAGGGACGCACAGAATCTCAAACTTTGTATCCAGGAGCGAACGGTTCATCTTGCCTTGGTCATCCTCAAAGATCCGTAAATGCACCGCTTTCCGGGCCAACTCTAGAAACTTGGATTCTTTATCAGTTTTCGCTATGCCGGTGAATAAAGCCGCTCCCGGTCCGGTGGAAGCGACAACTTCGTCTTTGACGGTTATGACGCCTTCACGAATTCGCGTAATCAGCAGTTTCATAGCCTACCCCCTGATAGGTTCCCCGGACCGCAAGTTCAGCATTAATCTGCCTTAAGACTCCATCCTTATCGTGCATCCACAGCGGCCCAAGCAGCCTTTCCTTGGGGGCGCTGGACACAAGCCTCAACACCACAAACTCCCGGGGTATCTGTTCGAGACAATCGCAGATAAGTTTTATGTACGCTTCTCTCTCTAAAAGACAAACTTCACCACGCTGGTGGCTGGCTTCAAGCGGCGAGCCTTTCAGGATATGCAAAACATGAAATTTTACACCCTGCAAATCGAGCCGGGCAATACGCCGGATATCAATCATCATATCAGCCCTGCTCGCCTGGGGAAGGCCAAGAATCATATGCACTCCGGCATTGATGCCGAAACTCCTGGTAAGCTCAAGGCTGGTTAAAAAATCCTCGTAGGTGTGATTTCGGTTCACCGCCTCTAAAAGCGGGTTATGGGTACTGGCCAGGCCGTATTCAATCCATACCATATATCTCTCTTTATACCCAGCGATCAGGCTCAAATTTTGGCGGTCAACACAGTCAGGTCTCGTCGCAATGAACAAACCCACGATTTGATCAAACTTGGTTATTACATCGTAGCGTTGCTTAAGCGTGGGAAGATCAGCGTAGGTATTGCTAAAAGCCTGAAAATAAGCGATGAACTTCTTGACGCCTAGGCGGCGTGTATAAAAATCGATAGACTGGCGTATCTGTTCTTCCAGGGATTTTTTGCTCCTGGCGTGGAAGCAAAATCCGCTATTGTCGCAAAAGCTGCACCCCTGATTGCTCAGGCGGCCGTCGATATTGGGGCAATTGAATCCGGCATCGAGGCTAATGCGATGAACCCGCTCGCCAAACTGTTCGCGTAGATAGCGGTTAAATGAGTAGTATCGCTGCTGCTCTCTCATGGCCTGGCCACTTGGCTTTAAGGAACCGCGGGCTTGGAATTGCTATACACACAACCGCAGTAGGTTTGACGGTAGAGATTATACTGCTTAGCCAGCGCCATGGTTTTTTTAAAACCGTCCTGCTTCTTAAAATCAATGGCCAGAAACCGCTCCCGGCCGATTTCCCTGCCAATCTCAAAAACATGGGCGCTCACTTTATGAGGGCTCATCGTAAGGGTCGTGCAAAAATATTCGCACCCCCTGCGGCTGGCTTCACGATACGTTTCCTCTAAGCGCAGCTTGAAACAGAGGCGACACCGCCTGCCGCCTTCACGATCGCTGTCATAGGAAGCGCAGCGATCCTCCCAGTCCCTGGGCCGGTAAGGGCCTTTAAACAATTCTATCTTCTCCTGCCGGGCCAGAATTACCGCGGCTTGCCTGCGCCGCCGGTACTCATCTTCGGGATGAATGTTGGGATTGTAGAAAAAACCCGCGACTGAGAAACCCTCTGCCTTCAACCTCCTGATAGAATAGAGGCCGCAAACGCCGCAGCAAATATGCAAAAGCACTTTTAATTGCGGAAAGCATTCGCTAGACTTGGCATGCATGGATACTCTTAAACCGCCTACTGAGCAAAATATTCCTTAATGGTAATGAAGCGGATTTTGTTCTTTAGCTGCGGCAGCTGGCTACGCAGGAATTCAATGGTATCTTTTTTGGGGTGGGCGATCACGATAATCCTGCCTTTTTGTGCGGCAGCGTCAATAAGCTCATTAAGCTGGTTTTGCATCGCTTCGTGGCCTTCGACTGAGTCCAGGAACCCTTCGTTGTAACCGCACTGCAGGCCTTGGCGCTTGGCCGTCTCGTAGGCAACGGAAGCGGTTGAGGTACGGCTGTCGATAAATATAAGCCCTCTGGCCTGAAGCGACTTCATGACCATCCGCATGAGCTCAGGGTCCTCGGTGGCCAATGATCCCATGTGGTTGTTCACGCCGATAGCGATGCGGATGGAATTAAGATAGTGCCTGAGCAGGTCTTCGTTTTTGCGTATGCTGAGCTGGGGGCCGATGAATTTATACTTGCCGGTGCGGTAGCGAGACTGCTCCTTGGGTTCAAGCGGAAGGTGGATGAGAACGGAAAAACCGCAGCGATGACCGACATGGGCGATATTGACCGAAAACTTCAAATCCGGGATAACCGAGATGGTCAGGGGGATGTCCAGTGCGTACAGCGATTTAACATCCTGGAGGTTTTCCCCGAGGTCGTCGAAAATAAGCGCTATCTCAGGCAAGACAGTTGGCGTACGGTGGCCATTCATTAACGTCAAAACCG
>CAYNSZ010000174.1:0-3030 GCA_964400075.1 uncultured Planctomycetia bacterium | reverse complement strand
CCGGCGTGTTAATGGCCGATAAGAGTGAATTGCTGGGGCTCAATGTGCCGGAGTTCACGGGCGAGACACGCCGCATGCTGGAAACTTATTTGCCCTCATTTGGTTCCGCCAAAAATCCGGTTGATCTGACTTCGGCGGCGGTAGCCGAGCCGGAGATGCTGGGACATTGCCTGAGGGCGCTGGTGGCGGATGACAATATTCATATGATATCTGTCGCCATGGGGTTTATGCCGCACAGCGCGCCGATTTTGGCAAAAGACCTTATCGAAATTTATCAATCAACAACCAAACCTATAGTGCTGACGACTTACAATATTTCTTCTTCAGAGATAATCGCGAAAGCCATTAAATCAATTGAAGACGCCGGTATGCCGGTGCTGAGAGATCACCTGCAAGCTGTACAGGCCATAAGCAATCTGGCCTGGTACACAGATAAAGTCAGAAGGCATGCGGATGTTAAGACGGAAAGGCAGGCGGTAAAGCCGGATATAGAAGTGGAAAAGATTATAAATACTCCGGAGGCCTTATCGGAATACGAAGCAAAGAAAGTTTTAAGCGGCTACGGGATACCGATAACCCGGGAATTTCTGGCTGCCTCTGCTGATACGGCCGTAAAGGCGGCGCGAAAGATCGGTTACCCGGTAGCCTTAAAGATTTCGTCCGTGCAAATTGCCCATAAGACGGAAGCCGGGGGCATTAAACTGAATGTGACAAGTGACGCGGAAGTTCGCGCGGGATTTAAGGAGGTTATGGCCAACGCTAAAAAATACATGCCGGAAGCTAAAATTCAAGGCGTTTTGGTTCAGGAAATGCTGAAAGGCGGAGTTGAGGTAATTATCGGCACGACAAAGGACCCGGTGTTTGGTCACGTAATTATGTTCGGGCTCGGCGGCATTTTTGTGGAGGCGCTCAAGGATGTTTCTTTTAGGATAACTCCGCTTAGCTGCGTAGATGCGCAAGATTTGGTAGCCGAAATTAAGGGCTACAGCGTATTGCAGGGGATGAGGGGTAAGCCGCCTGTGGATATAGATGCGCTGGTAGATATAATTTTAAGGGTTTCCCGTCTGGTAACTGACCATAAAAATGCCATAAAAGAGTTGGACATCAATCCTCTGGTGATTAATACCTGCGGCGCGAAAGTTGCGGATGCTTTGATTATTAAAAAATAAAATATTGACAATCTAGTAAAAAGTGAAAATGGAGCGGCAAAAATGTTTGACAAAGATGAACTGAATAAGACGAAAACTGCGAAAGATAAATGGGAAAAAGAAGTACTGCAAAAATCATTGAGCCACAAGAAGGAGCGCAAAGAGGTTTTTACCAGCATTTCCGGTACGCCTGTAGAGAGGCTCTATACGCCACTGGATATAGACACGCTGAACTATAACGAACAACTCGGCTATCCAGGACAATATCCCTTTACCCGCGGTGTCCAGCCCACCATGTATCGCGGGCGTTTCTGGACAATGCGCCAATATGCCGGTTTCGGCAGCGCCAAAGAAAGTAATGAACGCTACCGCTATCTGCTCAATCATGGTCAGACTGGTCTCAGCGTGGCCTTTGATCTTCCCACTCAGGCGGGTTATGACAGCGATCATCCTCTTTCCATGGGCGAGGTGGGCAAGGTCGGTGTGGCCATAGATTATATCGGAGATATGCGCGTCCTGTTCAATAAGATTCCTCTGGATAAGGTGACTACTTCCATGACGATCAACGCTCCCGCCACCGTGCTTTTGGCCATGTATCTGGCGGTAGCCGATGAGCAGGGAGTTTCCTACGATAAACTCGGGGGCACGGTGCAAAACGATATTCTCAAAGAAATTACCGTCCGCGGCCAGTATATTTACCCTCCCCAGCCGAGCATGAAGCTCACCGTGGATTTGATCGAATATTGTTTTAAGAATGTTCCCCGCTGGAACTCGATCAGCATTAGCGGATATCATATACGGGAAGCCGGTTCCACCGCCGCGCAGGAAGTAGCCTTCACCATTGCTGATGGTATCGCTTATGTTCAGGCCTGCATTGACCGCGGCCTGGATGTGGACGCCTTCGCTCCCCGCCTCAGTTTCTTTTTCAATGCCTTTACTAATGTTGTAGAAGAGGTGGCCAAATTCCGGGCTGCCCGCAGGTGTTGGGCTAAGATAATGAAAGAACGCTTCGGCGCTAAAGATCCCCGCTCGATGATGTTGCGTTTTCACGTGCAAACGGGAGGCGTTACTCTCACCGCGCAGCAGCCGTTGAATAATATTATTCGGGTGACTCTACAGGCCTATGCCGCGACGCTGGGCGGCTGTCAATCACTGCACACCAATTCTTACGATGAAGCTTTATGTTTGCCCACCGAGCAAGCCGTAACGGTCGCTTTGCGCACCCAGCAGATCGTGGCCGAAGAAAGCGGCGCTGCCGATACAATAGACCCGCTGGCCGGTTCATATATGGTTGAAGCCCTGACCAATAAAATCGAAGCGCAGATAGAAGAATATCTTCAAAAGATTGATGCCATGGGTGGAACACTGGCCGCCATTGAACAAGCTTATATTCAGAAAGAAATTCAGCAAAGCGCTTACCGCTTTCAGAAGGAGATCGAGAGTCAGGAACGCGCATATGTCGGCATCAACAAATATACTATGGAAGAGCCAGCTTGTACGAATCTCCTGAAAATTGATATGAAAACAGGGGAGATGGAAGCAAAAAAATTGCGGGAGATGCGCGCCAAGCGCGATAATACAAAATGGAAAAAAGCGCTGGAACAGTTGAAACAGGTTTCTCTCGCTAATGAAAACGTGATGCCCGCCGTGATCGAAGCGGTCAAAGCCGAAGCAACTATTGGAGAAATCTGCGATATATGGCGGGAGATTTACGGAGAGTATAAACCAAAACAATTCTTTTAGGTAAACTGTTGAAAAATACCCGTCTACGGCGTTCCCTCAACCTTCATCGCTGCGACGTACGCTAGAAAGTACGCCTTCGCTCTTCAGGTTTTCGGAGGCCTTGTATCCGGGCATTTTTGAACAGTTTATAATTTAGTGG
>CAYNSZ010000173.1:0-3052 GCA_964400075.1 uncultured Planctomycetia bacterium | reverse complement strand
TTTTATACCGGCCGTTCCCATAAGCGCGGCGAAGTGCATGAGGGTAAGGCCCAAATGGATTGGATGAAGCAGGAGCAGGAACGGGGCATAACCATAACCTCGGCCGCCACTACCTGTTATTGGAATAATTGCCGTATTAACCTCATCGACACCCCCGGCCACGTCGATTTTACCGCTGAGGTCGAACGGAGCCTGCGGGTACTTGACGGAGCCGTGGCGGTTTTTTGCGCGGTCGGCGGGGTCGAGCCACAGTCAGAAACCGTCTGGCGCCAGTCGGATAAATACCATGTTTCCAAGATTGCTTTCATAAATAAAATGGACAGAAAAGGCTCAAATTTCTTTGCCGTTGTCGATCAGATCAAAAGCCACCTCGGCGCAAAGCCCTGCCCCTTGCAGATTCCCATAGGAGCTGAGGAAGAATACCAAGGAGTAGTCGACTTAATCGAAATGAAAGCGTATTATTTTAAGGAAGAGTCACAGGGGAAAGACGTTGTGGTCGCTGATATCCCCGAGAAGCTAATCTCTGAGGCCCAAAAATACCGCCAGGCCATGATCGAGAAGGCAGTAGCCTGTGACCACGCCCTTATGGAAAAATATCTTCAAGCTCCCGACAGCGTAACTGCGGATGAGCTGCGCAGCGCTATTCGTAAGGGGGTCGTCGCTAATGAATTGGTCCCGGTCTTGTGTGGAGCAGCGCTGAAAAATAAAGGTATCCAGAAACTGCTCGATGCGGTTGTTTCTTACCTTCCGGCTCCGACTGACCTGCCGCCGGTTGTTGGCCACGACCCGGATGATCCGCAAAAGATTATCGAACGCCGGGCAAGCGATGAGGAGCCGTTTACGGCTCTCGCCTTTAAAATACAGGCTGACCAGCATGTGGGTAAACTGGTATACGTGAGGGTTTACTCCGGGGTGCTCGGCGCTGGCACCTATGTGTATAATTCGCGCAAAGATAAAAAAGAACGCGTGGGAAGAATCGTACAGATGCACGCCAACCAGCGGGAAAATATGGATATGGTGTTTGCCGGCGATATCGCGGCTTTTGTTGGGACAACCGCCACCTTAACCGGCGATACCCTTTGTGACCGGGAACATCCGGTGCTGCTTGAATCGATTGAGTTTTCTGAACCGGTCGTTTCTATCAGCATACAACCCGAAACTCGTAATGACCAGGATAAACTAGGCAAGGCTATCGCCAAACTTGTTGAAGAGGACCCTACCTTTGCCGCCCATACCGATGAGGAAACTTCCGAGACCATTCTTTCGGGAATGGGGGAGTTACACCTTGAAATTATCGTTGACCGCCTTAAAACTGAATTTAAGGTTGAGGCGAGCGTCGGTCAACCAAAAGTAGCCTATAAAGAGACCATTCTCCAGTCTGTTACCGAAGAGTATAAGCATGTCAAGCAGACCGGCGGCCGCGGCCAGTACGGTCATTGAGCTTTCCCCTAACGAACTCGGCAAAGGATTCGTGTTTACCGATAGCATCAAAGGCGGCGCCATACCTAAAAACTTTATTCCCGCGGTTGAGAAGGGTTTCTTAGAAGCTTTGAAAAAGGGACCGTATGCCGGCTATCCGGTCGTGGATGTCCTCATCAACCTGATTGACGGCTCATATCATGAGGTTGATTCTTCTGAAATCGCGTTCCGGCTTACTGCCATGGGTTGTTTCCGCAATGCCTTCCCCAAATGCGATCCGGTATTGCTTGAACCTTGCATGAAGCTGGAAGTGACGACTCCCGAGGAATATACCAGCAATATTGTCGGCTATATCTGTTCTAAACGTGGCAAGATTTTAGGAATGGACCCGGCAGGGAATCTAAAGGCTATTATTTCCGAAGTGCCGCTTTCAGAGATGTTTGGCTACGTGACCAATATCCGTTCCTTAAGCAGCGGCCGGGCCAATTGTTCTATGCACTTTGAGAAATACGTCCAGGTGCCTCGCGAAATTGCGCAGAAGATAATTGAAGAAAAGCTGAAACAGAAACAGCAAGGTTGACGAGAAACTGCCTGCCTTCAACTTTGTCCGCGCCCTTGGCGGTAGGTTATCAGCATTCGTCTTGCGCTCGAGAGTTTTAATCCTGGCTAAATTATGTTATAATTTTTTAATACTCAAGGGGATTGCCCTTCTGCGGGGCTGTTTGCGTTTATGGACCAGATACGGAAAATCCTTATCATATCTTCCGACACACAGTTAAAAGATGTATTAAACTTTTGCTTTGATAGCTGGGGCTATGAAGTATTTCTGCGGGAGTCAATTACCGCCAAACCCGAGCCCGAAGATGTCGAGGCTATTAAGCGCATCGCTCCGGATGTGATTGTCATCGATGTCATGTCAGCCCGTAAAGAACAGCTGGATATTTGCCGGCTCCTTAAAAATGATTTCGCTACCGCCTTTATTCCCGTCATAACCTTGATTAATAAACGCCAGCTGCGCAGCCAGCTGCTTAGTCTTAAGCAGGGAGTCGATGATTATTTGATAAAACCGCCCGATCCCCTCGATTTGCGGATCCGCATTGAAATGTCGACCCGGCGTTCTCAACAGTGCATCTACGCAAGTGCCTTAACCGGTTTGCCCGGCGGTAAGCTCCTGGAGGACGTGCTCGTGGAAAAATTTAAATCGGATGCCCCGTTCTCCTTTATCTACCTCGATATAGACAATTTTAAGTATTTTAACGACGTCTATGGGTACCAGAGAGGAGACCGGGTTATTCTGCATACCGCCTACATACTGTTTGTGAGTTTAAAACGCTGCGGCAACACCGGTGACTTTATCAGCCATATCGGCGGCGATGATTTTGCTTTTATCAGCTCTCCCGATAAATATGAGAACATCTGCCGGGAATTTATACAGATGTTTGACCGAATTATTCCCTATCATTATTCCGCCGGCGATCGCCAAAAAGGTTTTATTATCGCCCGTGACCGCAGCCGGACTATGAAACGAGTACCTTTGATGAGCGTTTCACTGGCCATAGTGAATAAAACTGCTTCCAGCCATGTCAAAAGCGCCATCGCGCTCAATGAGCGGATTGCTGAACTCAAGCAATAT
>CAYNSZ010000172.1:0-3069 GCA_964400075.1 uncultured Planctomycetia bacterium | reverse complement strand
TACGGCGGTGAAAAGGCGTTAAGGCAAACTGTAGTATGAGAGAAAAATGCTCCGGTGTAGGGTAACCCTTGTGCCGGGCAAAATGCCATTGTGGGTAGAGAAAATCAAGCCCGTGCATCAGGTGGTCCCGCACCACCTTAGCCACGATGGAAGCGCACGATACCGCTTTTATCTTGGTATCAGCTCTTACCATACAGCGGGCGCTGATGTCCAGGTCGGCATCAGCCCGGAAATGATTTCCGTCTATAATGAAATGGGCTTTTGCAAGATGCGGGGATTTGCTGAGGAGCCGTTTAATCGCCCTATTGAAAGCCCGCAGGGTCGCTCCCAGAATGTTCAGGGAATCAATTTCCGCGACATCCGCGATATCAACTCCATACTCGGCATTTTCAATGAGCCAGGAGAAAACGGCTTCCCGGACAGCGGCAGGCGTGACTTTAGAATCCCGGACCGCAAAGGGAGGCTCTGTTTTAAGATGCAGGGCGCAGGCCACCACCACCCCGGCCAACGGGCCCCTGCCAGCTTCGTCAATGCCTACGATCATAGTCGTTGTACGCCTGCCTGCCGGCAGTCCAGCAGGCTTTCAGCCTGTTGGGCAGGCAAGGTTTTCGGTGCGCGGTGTTCGGGGTACTATTCCCATCCAACGGTAAACCCCTCACCGTAAACCTAAAACCGTGAACCGAATACCGCGCCTCAAGCCATGGACGCTTTTTTACCGATGCGCTCCCGTAAATAATACAACTTGCTTCGGCGGGGCCGCCGCTGAGTCTTCTTCACCACTTCTATTTTTTCGATATTGGGCGAATAAAAGGGGAAGGTTACTTCATAGGCCTCACCGTAGGCGATACGCCGCACCGTAAATGTTTTACGGTGCATGGCGCCCTGGATTTTCATGACGATTCCCTCAACTGGATGCAGCCTCACTTTATCCTTATCCCTGATTTTGTACATCACCTTAATGGTGTCGCCCGGTGCGAATTCGGGGTAATCCTTCTTGTACATCTCTTTTAATTCTTTTTCCACCGCTAGTAACTTATCCATGATACACCTCCATTATGTGACGAGTATCTTTAATCTGCCAGTAGGTCAGGCCTACGCCGCCTGGTCAGCGCGAGCGCCTGTTTTGCACGCCAGGCTTTGATTGCCTGGTGGTTGCCGGACATAAGCACGCGGGGAACTTTCAGTCCGCGGAAATCCGCAGGTTTTGTGAAATGAGGAAAATCGAGCAATGAATTCTCAAAACTCTCGTTTTTGACCGACTCGCGGTCAGACACCACTCCGGGAATAAGACGCACCAGGCAGTCGATAAAGACCATCGCAGCCAGTTCTCCTCCGCTCAACACATAGTCACCGATAGATATCTCCTCATCGGCAAGATATTTGCGTACCCGCTCATCCACCCCTTCATAACGCGGCGCAAGGAGTATAAGCCGCTGATATTTGAAAAACTTTTTGACCAGGCGCTGGTTCAAGGTTTTGCCCTGGGGACTAAAAAGGATTATCCTGCAGGTAGTATCTTTTTTTTTCGGCGGAAACAGGGTTTGACCGGTAATCGCTTCCGCGGCCCGAAACAACGGCGCAGGCTTAAACACCATACCCCCGCCCCCGTAGGAAGAAGTGTCAACCTTGCGGTGGCTGTCATCGCTGTAATCCCGCAAATCGTAGACGCGAATCTTCACCAGGCCCTTCTGCCGGGCGCGCTTGATGATTGACTCGCCCAGGACCGGCTCAAACATTTTGGGAAAAATGGTAATAACGTCAATCAGCATATGACGTTGCGCCGGGATAACTTTGTTTCAGGCTCGCGAACGTCCCTGCCGCGATTGCCTGACGGATCCGCTCCATAAAATTTCTATACCAAAACACATTATGATAGGTGAGCAGCTGTATACCCAGCATTTCGCGGACATTGATCAGATGCCGCAGGTAAGCCCGCGAAAAATTACGGCAGGTATAACAGCTGCAGGTCTCATCGATGGGCTTGGTATCGCTTGCGAAGGGAGCATTTCTTATCACCATCTCTCCCTCCCAGCTAAAAGCCGTGCCGGTGCGGGCAAAGCGGGTAGGGACGACACAATCAAATAGATCTATTCCCCTGCTCACCGCTTCGAGTATATCTTCGGGTTTTCCGTATCCCATAAAGTAGCGAAAACAGTCTTTACCGCAGTGGTCATGAAGAAAAGAGAGGATATTATACCGTAAATCAGCGGGTTCGCCAACACTTAAACCGCCGATGCACAGCCCGTCTATACCGAGGAAGAGTAACTCCTCCAGGCAGCGCTGGCGCAGGTCGCTAAAGGTCGAACCCTGTACGATCCCCATAAACAACGTCTGTTCCCGGCGGTGGTGCGCGAAAAAGGCTTTGCTGCGGCTTGCCCAGGCGAGAGTCCTTTGGCAGGCGGTCTGCGCGGCCTCATATGACGCCGGATATTTCAGACATTCATCCAGCGGCACCACCACGTCAGCGCCCAGGCTAAGCTGGATATCGATTACCTGTTCCGGGCTCAAAAAGAAACGGCTGCCATCGATATGGGACTGGAATTCCACTCCGGCGTCGGAAACCTTTCGCAGGCGCTCAAGGCTGAAAATCTGGTAACCGCCGCTATCAGTGATGATGGTCTTGTTGAAATTCATGAACCGATGCAGCCCGCCGCAGCGCGAAATCACCTCCACTCCCGGCCGTAAAAATAAATGGTAGGCATTGACCAGAAGGCCGTCCACGCCGATCTCCTCCAGTTCTTTCGGCGCAAGCCCTTTGACCGCGGCCTGGGTCGCGACCGGAAAAAAAGTCGGCGTCTTAAACTCGCCCCGGGGGCCTTTAAACACGCCCAGACGGGCGTTTGTGCCTGAATCTTCTTTGATTACGGTAAACATCGATTGCTTTCGTTTATCTTCAACGCCTGAAAAATAAGAACGCGATGAGGCTAAGGAGCAGGCTGACCAGAAGGCAGCTTGCGAGCGGGAAATAAAACGTCAGGTTTTCGCGCTTTATGAGGATATCTCCCGGGAGCCTGCCCAGAAAAGGAACTTTTAGACGAGCCACGGCCATGACCACGATACCGATTACCG
>CAYNSZ010000171.1:0-3136 GCA_964400075.1 uncultured Planctomycetia bacterium | reverse complement strand
TTACCATGCCTGCTTCAAGCTTTCTGGGATAGCCTTTGCCTTACTTGCCCGGAAAACTAACCCTCCTAATTCCCCGGCGAAGACGGGGAATTGCCCTCGGCCTTTAGGCCGAGGTTTGGCCAGGGTGATACTTTAGCCTCGCTTTGACTCGGCCAGAGTATCAAAACCGTAGTCAACACATGCGTCTGCGAACCGATTACTTGGTCGGTTTATTAATGAACTCTAAAACCCTTGCTGCTTCGATTCTATCCTGCTGCATGGTATCGCGGCTGCGGACCGTAACGCAATTATCCTGCAGGCTTTGGACATCAATGGTTACACAGAAGGGCGTGCCGATTTCATCCTGGCGGCGGTAGAGCTTGCCGATGGCCGCGCTATCGTCATATACCGCCGGAATCTTACCTTTTATATCATAAAAAATTTTTTTTGCAAGCTCAACCAGCTCGGGTTTATTCTTAAGGAGCGGAAAAACCGCTGCGGTAAACGGGGCCATGGCGCGCGACAAGCACAGGTAAACCCGGGGTTTTCCCTTTACCTCTTCTTCCCGGTAGGCGTCGGAAATGACCGCGAAAAAAGTACGGTCAACCCCGGCGGAAGGCTCGATGACATGAGGTATCACTTTTATTTTCGCGGATTCGTCAAAATAAGAAAGGTCTTTCTTGCTCACCCTGCCATGTTCCCTGAGGTCAAAATCACCGCGGTTGGCAATTCCCTCAAGCTCGCTCCAGCCGAAAGGAAAATTGAATTCAATGTCAGTGCAAGCCTTGGCGTAATGAGCAAGCTCTTCCTTCCCATGAACGCGCAGGCGCAGGCTTTCCTTGCGCAAGCCGATTTTAGAGAGATAAAAATCAAAACGCTCGTTCACCCAATACTCATACCAATGGCCGGATTGCTCGGGATGCACAAAGAACTCTATCTCCATCTGCTCGAATTCCTTCATGCGGAAGACAAAACTGCCGGTAGTAACCTCATTACGGAAGGCTTTGCCGATCTGGGCTATGCCGAACGGCAACTTCTGGTGCGAAGTATTGAGAACATTATCGAAGTTAACAAAAATCCCCTGGGCAGTCTCAGGCCGCAAGTAGGCAAAGTAAGGCTCATCCTCAGTCGCGCTCATGTTGGTCTTAAGCATGAGGTTGAATTTGCGGGGTTTGTTCTTATCCCGATCAAATTCAGCTCCACATTCCGGGCAAGTGTAATATAATATGATACCATCACTGGTGGTCAGGTCTTGGCCGAGTTTATCTGCCCGCAGCCGTTTCTTGCAGGCTGGACAATCGATCAAAAGATCAGCGAAACCCTCCAGATGGCCGGAGGCGACAAAAACCCCCTCATGCATGATGATGCTTGAATCAAGGGGCACGATATCCTGGCGCTGGCCCACGTAAGTATCCCACCAGATATCCTTAATATGCTTCTTGATCCGGACGCCCAGCGGCCCGTAATCCCAGACGCTGGAAAGCCCGCCGTAAATTTCAGAACCGCCGAAGATAAACCCCCGGCGCCGGCATAATGAGACTATTTTATTCAGATTATCTGTTCCCATGGTAAGCTGTTATTATACCCTAAAATTCAATTTTTTTAAGAGAAAAAACCTTGCTTGTTGCTTATCGGTTTACGTCAGCTATCAGCAGTCAGCTCTCAGCTTTCAGTCTTCTTTCTTCGCCTTCTAACATCTTGTATCGCGTATCTCATATCCCTTCTCTGTCCTCATTGTTAAAGAAAAGAGTAGAGAGGAGAGAGTAGAGAGAATAAATTTTTCTCTGTACTCTGTTCTCTGTACTCTCTACTTCTTCTGGAGGTCTATTGCTTAAGCAATTCTTATTGCTGTTCAGGAATCACTTCAATCTGATAGGGAGCATTGGCTATAATCTCGGGGCCGTTATATTCTTTTATCCTGCCGATCACCTCGACAGTTTTACCTTTGTAGTAAATCCCGGGCTCAATGTGCTGTTGGCGAAACGTAGGAAGAACGTTATTGAATATTACCACGGTAAAATCCGTCTTATAGTCTTTGCCGAAATTCAGAAAAACCGCTTTACCGGATTGATAGGTACTGCGTACTCTGCCGCGCACCGCGCGTATCTGGTTTAGGTGGTTAGCGGCTTGGGTATCAGGAATGGTTTCGTAGCTCCCCCAAAAGCCCTGCTTTTCCTGGCGGGCTTTTACCTGGAGCGCGTAAAAGGTATCGGCGTATTTTACGTTCGGAGGAAAGGTATAGACCACGGCAAGACCTTCTTCAAGCAGCCGGGCATTAACAAACACATCATCAACAAAACAATACCCCAGGAGCCTGCCGTAGGAATCTTTTCGGACAACGTCAAATTCGACGCGTACGGCTTTGCCCTCGACCAAGGAACGGTTCAATTCCATGGCCTCGAGGCTGAAAGGCTGGGGCTCGTAGACAAATTCCCCGTTCTTTTTTATCTTGGTCTCCGGGGTATCAATGCCGATGTAGCGCAAGGCTTGCCCGTCGGCTAAGGTAACCGTATCGCCATCAATAACCCGGGTGACTCTGATATACGAGTAATCGGCCGGCCCTTTGCACGAGCAAAGGAGAATAACAAGAACAAAAAAAGCAAAAGCTTTAGAGGTCTTCAATGATTTGTAAGAATAATTTCTGGGCAAACTGGGGCTTGGGAAGGAGGTACTTGCGGGCAGATACTTTCAGGCGCTGTGTCTCGAAATTAATATTTTTAATTCTAATGGTCACATCGTTCTCGGCTACGCGCGCCTTTATCAAACCTCGCGATTCATCAGAGTCAAGCAACTCCGCTTCCATGCTTTCAAGCTTATCCAGGCTTAAGTCCCACAATATCCGGTATTCAGCCTTGACGTTGCCGATGGCGGAGTCACCGCTTAAGGCGTAACCAGTTACCACGCCGGCGCCGATGAGCACCGGCACGCACCCACTGAGCAAAATAAAAGAAAAAACAAACGCCACTAACCGCTTCATTGCCTGCATTTCCTTTGTACCACTATATCAAATTTTCATCTCTTTGCAAGCACAACTTATTTAATCGCCTGCGGGAAAACCCGCCTGCGCGCTTTGCGCTCAGCGGGATGAAAGCTTGCGATTATCCCGCCGGAGTCATGGGAAATTTACGCAGGAAATTTCCCATGTATATAGCGGAGG
>CAYNSZ010000170.1:0-3136 GCA_964400075.1 uncultured Planctomycetia bacterium | reverse complement strand
TATGGCTTCCTGGATATCTGGGATGAGGTTAAGCGAACTGCTGATAAACCGGCGATGATAACCGAATACGGCGTTTCTGCCTATGCGCAGGGGTATACCGCTGCCGAAGCCCAGGAGTACCAGGCTCAATACCACCGGAACGCCTGGCTCAATATCATGGATAATTCCTTTGGCCACGGAGCCGGCAACGCGATTGGCGGAGTGGCATTTGAATGGCTGGATGAATGGTGGAAAGCCTATCGCGAGACCCACCATGACCGTGAAGGCCTTTTCAGCGGCCCGTTCCTTGACGGCTATATGCATGAGGAATGGCTGGGGCTCTGCGGCCAGGGCATTGGCAAACATTCGCCATTTTTACGCCAATTGCGTAAAGGGTATTATACCTATCGCGATTTATGGAATTAGAGTTCACGGGTACTACGCATAACTAAAAGGAGGTAGAGGATGCGTAACAGGTTTATGTTGGGTTGCATGATATGCGCCCTCAGTGCATATCTGGGGTTTGGCTTTGCCCTGCAGTGCGATGCCGCCGAAGATTTTTACATCTATGCGGATAAAAATTCACCTAAAAACCATTTTATCCCCAGCGGCTGGATGGGCGATTATAACGATATGAAGTTCAATGACCAGGAAACCAGCGAATTCGCTGCGGGAGCAACTTCTATCGAAATCACCTACACCGCAAAAAAAAGCCAGAATCAAGGTTGGGCGGGCATTTACTGGCAATCATCTCAAAACAACTGGGGCGGCAAAGATACCGGCTTTGATCTGAGCGATTACAATAAGCTAGTGTTTTCCGCAAAAGGCGCAAAAGGCGGAGAAGTGCTCACGAAAGTCAAGGTCGGCGGCATTACTACCAACGACGCTACCGGCGAGCCAGTGGATTTTCCCGATACCCTGAATGTGGAAAACAGTCCTATCCGGCTTACCAGTGAATGGCAGGAATATTCGATAAACTTGCTGGAAAAAGACTTGTCCAATGTCAACGGCGGATTTGCGGTAGTCTTCAACGTTGACCACGCCGGAGGAGAGCAAGCGGTTTATCTGGATGAAATCCGCTTTACCTATGACGCCGGCCTTACCAAAGAAGTGACCGGAGCAAACTTCCCATTTTATGTGTACGCCGATAGCGGTTCTCTGGATAACCATTTCATCCCCAGCGGCTGGATGCCCGCATCCGCGGCCCGGGACCTTAAACTTGACACCAACTGGAAAAACTACCCCTTCAGCGGTGAAACCTGCATGCGTATAGAATATAAAAACAACTCAGGAACCCGTTGGGCGGGAATCTACTGGCAGCAGCCAGCGAATAACTGGGGAACGGTACCTGAGGCCGGTTTTGATCTGCAGGGCGCTATCAAGCTTACCTTCTGGGCTCGCGGCGACAAGGGCGATGAAGTCATCCAGGAGTTCAAAGCCGGTGGTATTTCCAGCGGTGAGCACATTGATTCTGACAGTGTCAGCATCGGTCCTATCCAGCTCAGCAAAGAGTGGAAGCAATATGAGATTGACCTGCGCGGCAAAGACCTCTCCTACATCATTGGAGGCTTCTGCTGGGCAACCAACATCGACGTCAACGATCCTGAAGGAATCGTGTTTTACCTTGACGAGATCAAGTACGAAAAAGACTAATCTCCTCTGACGTGATTACCCGCCTTGTTACTTACAGCAGGGCGGGTAATCACGTCAATTCCCTTTATAACTAAACCATGCGACTCAAGAAAAAAAGCAAAAAAATTTCTGGTAAATTTGGACATTCCGGTTTTCATTTTATTCTTTTCTTCTGCCTCCTGCTTTTGCTGGCTTTCTTAGGTTTTCTCTTCGTTAGCAAAAAACAAGCGTCTTGCGGGGATGCTCAAACTAAAATCACCAATCTCACTCAGCGTCTTGCTAAGCTTGAATCGGAATTGTCCGCGGCTCAAGAAAAACTTACCGCTTGTGAAGCCAGCTACGCCAAGAAGGTTGAAATCCGCAAAACCAGCGAAGGCGGATATAGCTTCATAGTCCGGGGCAGGCCGCTCGTGATTAAAGGCGTCGGCTATAACCCTATCCCCATAGGCAAAGGCTATGACTATGATTTTTTCTCCGATGCAAACAAACCCTGGATGGTCGACGGTGAGCTCATGAAAGAAGCGGGTATCAACTGCGTACGCATATATTCCGCCGGCGAAGATATGGTGCAGGTAGCCCAGTTTATCCGCGACATGTACGAAACTTATGGTATCTATACGATTATGAGCGATTGGCTCGGCCTCTGGGACTGGCCCCGGGCAAATTACGCGGATAAAGAATTCCAGGAAAAAACTCGGGAAAGAATTCTTAAGATGGTTGCCGCTCTCAAAAACGAACCGGGGCTGCTCATGTGGATCCTTGGCAATGAAAACAACTATACTTTTTCAGGTAAAATCGGTTTCTGGACCTCTCCGGAAATCGAAGAACTAGACGACCTTCAAAAAAAGCAGGAAAAGCGCGCTGAAATCTACTATTCTTTCGTCGATGAACTCGCCCGGGAAATCAAAAAGATCGACTCTATCCATCCGATTGCTCTCGGTAACGGCGAAGGCTCGTTTCTTGAAATCGCCCAGCCTATCTGCTCGAACGTCGACCTGCTGGCGATTATCGCCTATCGCGGTAAAACCTTCGGTAATCTATTCACCTCAATCAAAGCCGCCTTCGATAAACCTATTTTACTATCTGAATTCGGTTGCGATTCCTACGACGCGTATAAGACCACCGAGGACCAAGAGGTCCAGGCAGAATTCTTACTTTCCCAATGGCAGGATATCTACGCCAATACTTTTGTCAGCGGCAACCAGCAAGGTAATGTCATCGGCGGCTGTGTATTTGAGTGGACCGACGAATGGTGGAAACATAATGAAGGCTACACCGAGGACTGGAGCGTTCATAACGCCGAAGCCGGCTGGTCCCATGGCGCGTATTTTTGTGATATCCGCGCTAAAGATAATCTAAACATGAATGAAGAGTGGTTCGGTATGGTTTCGCTTTCTCCTGAGCTCAATAACGGTATCAACCGCCGCATCCCCAAAACCTCTTATCAGCGACTCAAGGCATTTTTTCTCGCTCCCCAAATCCCCGAACGGCAATGAAACTCAATTACTCCCCGCGGCCCCAAACG
>CAYNSZ010000169.1:0-3153 GCA_964400075.1 uncultured Planctomycetia bacterium | reverse complement strand
TCCAGGCTCTTGCCCTGCGCTTGCAGGGTAAAAACCTGGTAGTGGTGCGGGGAAGCCGCGGCTATTGTATGTGCGGATACTTGAATCTTGAAGCCGCAAATACTTTCGGCGATGTCGCGGCAGTGGTCAAGGGCGTAACAACCATCGACGACCTGCTTTCTGCGAACGTGGCTGCAACCAGCCGTGCTGCCAGCAAGCAGGGAATACGTACAAACCAGGCGGTTAAAGATGTGCTTAAGATTATCGCATAAGCTTTTACTCGTATTGGCTCTCCTTGGTCTGGCAGGCTGTGGCCGGCAAAAAGAACCGGCTCTTATCCAGGACCAATCAGCGCAGGCAGTCATCCAGCAGTACCAGGCGCTGGCTAAAAACTATGAAGACCTGATCAAGGCGCATCCCGGCGACGCCGGGGTCTTGCTCCAGGTAGCCGGATTTTATTACGATTTCCGGGACTTTCAGAGAGTTAAAGAATTATTGAAGGGCACTACTGGCCCGCAGGCAAAAATACTCCTGGCAAAAGCTTACGCGAAATTACAGGAGTATGACTTCGCCATTGAGCTCTTTGACCAGATTGTGGCCGCGCACCTTAAATTGGAAGGGGACATATCCATCGAGAAACTCGATGTCAGCGGCCTGGATCCGGAATTTCTCCTCCTCTACGGCGAGGTGCTGGAAGCAAAAAACTTATACCCCAAAGCCCTGAAAGTTTACAGCCAGGTCAAGGAGCCATTTACCCAGCGTGCCGCCGAGCGCATCAGCGTCATTAAATCCAAGGTGGAGACAGGGGTGCCTGAGGAAATCGCCGCACTCAACCAGGAGGCGGAAAGTTTTATTCAGGAGTCAGGAGATGACGCCGCGGTCATACTTTCCGTTAACGAGGAGATGCGCGTTGCCCCGGACAAGACATCGCTTTCTGATATCCACATCGTCGAAAAAGTACTTAAAGAACGCGGCAAAGAGCTGGCTGAAGTCGATATCGGTTACGATTCGACCTACCAGCGGGTTGAGCTTGTCTACGCCCGCACCATCACCGCTGACGGCAAGGTTATTTATGCCGGCACCGAAAACATACGCGACGTCAGCCGTTACCTGAATTACCCGCTCTACTCGAATTCCCGGGCATTCATTGTCTCCATGCCCGCGGTAGATGTCGGCGCGATTATTGAGTATAAGCTGCGGATCTACTCCTCGAATTTAATCAACGAGGACGACTTCTCATTTATATACCGCCTCAGGGAGGCGCACCCGATTTATAAAGCTGGCTTTAAACTCACCGTGCCCAAGCAGACGCCGGTGAATATCAAATATTACAACACCGCTTACAGCCAGGGTATTGGCCTTGAGCCGGCAACCAGCGAGAGCGCCGGCGAAAAAATATACACCTGGCATTTTGACAAAATCAAACCCATTATCCCCGAGTACAACATGCCTCCGGCAGCAGAGGTAAATCCCGCGTTTCAGGTCTCAAGCTTTTCTTCCTGGGATGAAGTGTACCGTTGGTGGAGCTCTCTCTATCAGGATAAGCTGGCGTTAGGAGAAGAAGCCAAAGCCTTGGTAGCAAAGCTTATCGCGGCCGCGGCAAGCGATGCCGAGAAGGCAAAAAAGATTTATGAATACGTGACCAAGAACGTCCGGTACGTGGCAATCGAATACGGTGACTCAGGTTTCGAGCCGCACCACGCCCAGGACGTATTCCTGAACCGCTACGGGGACTGTAAGGATCAGGCCGTACTTTTAGTCGCCATGCTGCGGGAGGCAAAACTTTCCGCCTATCCGGTGCTCATACCTACGCGGTCAGCCTACCCCATCAGCAAAGATTTTGCCGCAGTCAATTTTGACCATGCCATTGCCGCGGTTTCCCTCGATAACAGCATGGTGTTTATGGACCCGACCTCAGAGACTACACCGCTGTATAATTTGCCGCTTGGCGACCAAGGCAGGACAGTGCTGGTGTTTTTTGAAGACAGCTACAAGATCACCGAGACTGCCAACATCAGAAACAACGCCGTTGACTACCAGATGGAAATAGCCCTGACTCCCGAGGAAGACGCCTCCATTACCCGCACGGTCAAAAGCAGCGGTTTTTTCGCTTCCAGTTACCGCTATTATCTGAAATACACGCATCCGGCAATCATCGAGGAAGATATCCAGCAGAAGATGATGCAGATTTCTTCCCTGGCCAAGCTTACTACCTACGAGATTACTCATCCCGATGATTTTGCTTTTGACCCGGTCCTTACCTATGCCTTCAGCGCCGAGAAATTCCTTAATCCGGCGCGCGGCCTTCGGGTCGTGCCGGCGTTGGATCAAATAGGTCTTGACTATAATCTCATCGGCAAAGACCAACGAACTTTTCCCATTGATTTTGACGGCATCTATTCAAAGTCAGCCCGCGTACGCCTGCTTCTTGCCGGGAACCTGCGGGTTAAGTACCTGCCCGAGTCCCGTACCATCGAAAGCCCCTGGTTTAAACTGGTCGTCACCTACGGGGAACAGGCCGATGCGGTCGAATTTTTTGAGGAATTTAGCACGCTTAAACGGTTCGTCACCCAGGATGAATACCAGGAGTTCAAAAAGCAGCTGAAGGAAGCAATTTATTTTTTGCGTGAGGAAATTATTTTGGAGAGATTAGATGAGGCAGCATCCTGAACCAAGACGCAAGCACCCGGGCCTGGTACGCGCAAAGCGGCGCAAAGATTTTGAGATGCGGTTTTATGAAGGAATCCTGAAAGAGCGGCCCGATTGCGTGAACGTGCTTATTCCCCTGGGGGATGCCTATACCAGGAAAGGCCTGCACCAGGAAGGTCTGGCAATCGATGAGCGCCTCGTGCGCCTGAGACCCCATGATCCCATCGTGCATTACAATCTCGCCTGCAGCCTCTCGCTCGTCGGCAAGACCAAAGAAGCGCTTCGGCTACTGAAGAAGGCGATACTCCTGGGTTATGATGACTTTGCCCATCTGGACAAAGACGCTGATTTAGATAATCTTCGTTCCCTGCCGGAGTTCAAAGCCTTTTACCTGAAGTTAAAAAGAATAAAAAAATGAAGCTCCACGGCCTTACAGCCGTGGTATCTTGTATTTCTTCGGTGGATTCCACTCCGCCGAAGTCCTCCTACGCTCTCTCGAGCTTCGGAGGATCCACCGAAGCCATT
>CAYNSZ010000168.1:0-3184 GCA_964400075.1 uncultured Planctomycetia bacterium | reverse complement strand
TCGAGAGAATCCTCGTTTTATCTTCAAAAAAGCTTTTCAGATTCTTTCCCTCGATGGGGGCGGCATCAAGGGGCTTTTCTCCGCCGGCCAAGTCAACGGCACTACCGGTTACGAGGAAGCCGCTGCCCAGGGGCTCATGGCGGGTATCAACGCCGCCTGCATGGTAAAAAGAAAGAAACCGTTTATCCTGCCCAGAAACGCTGCCTATATCGGAGTATTAATCGATGACCTGACCAGTAAAGGCGCTGATGAACCGTATCGGATGTTCACTTCGCGCAGTGAGTTCCGCCTCACCCTGCGCGAGAGCAACGCTGATGTACGGCTGGCCGGTTTAGGCCGGGAGCTCGGGCTTATTTCCCCGGAAGCTTATGAAAAAATTTTAGAAAAAAAAGAAAAAATCGAAGGTTTACTCCAGAAACTACGCAGCACCAGGGTTTCTTGTGACGGGAAAAAACTTACGCTTTCAGAAGTCACGCGCAGGCCGGAAAACAGTCTTGAATCTTTGGATGTGCAGCTGTTTCCTGAAGCCGCAAGCTTTCAGGTCCGCCGGGAAGCGGAAATCATGATTAAGTATGAAAGTTTTATTGAGCGGGAAAAACTCTGGGCGAGGCAATTGCAGAGTTTGGATAAAGTCAAGATTCCCGAAATAGATTACGCGAAAGTTCCTTCTCTCTCCAAAGAAATTATCGAGAAATTAAACAAATTCAAACCCCGTTCCCTGGGCCAAGCCCTTGCCTTAAGCGGGGTTACTCCAGCCGCAGTGCTTGCCCTGTCGCGATATCTTACCGCCAAAGCTCCCGCCGGGAAAAAGATCAGAAAAAAAGTCAGTCAGAGAGCCCAAGCCAGGAACCGATAAAATCAGCGAATTTTCCAGTCGCGCCGAAAGGGCCCAGGAGGGTTTTTATTTCGCCCAGCCCTTTTTTCAAGCTATTATAGGAGGCTTCATCACTAAGATAGTGCAGCACCGACTGGGCAATATTTTCTGGTGTTGCCTGATGCTGGAGTAATTCTTTGACGATTTCTTTTCCTTTGAGTATATTCACCATACCGGCAAAATCAGCCTTTACTAATTTCCTAATGATATACCAGGTGAGCGGATTTACCTTATATATGAGGACATAGGGTACTTGGAGGATGGCAAGCTCTATGGTCGCGGTGCCTGAGGAAGCGACGATAAACCTTGATTCTTTGAGGAAGGAGTACGAATGAGCCACGACCGGCATATCAGGCGACAGCCCTACATAGAGTTCCTCTGGCAGGTTTTGGGGTCTGATGATGCGGAATGAATATCCGGGCAGTTTGTCTTTGAGCAGCCAGTGTGCCTTGAGCATGGCGGGGAGGTGTTTTTTGACTTCATTGGCACGGGAGCCGGGAAGAAATGAAATAACCTTTTGCGCTTCCGCTTTGACCTCACCGATAATCTCAAGTAGTGGATGCCCGAAGTAGAGCGCTTCAATACCTTGCTGTCTATAAAAGTCTTCTTCAAATTTAAAGATTACCACGACTTTTTTGACATAGCGCCGCAGGATTTCAACCCTGCCTTTGCGCCAGGCCCAGACCTGAGGGCTGATGTAATAAAAACAGGGGAAGCGTAGCCCGAGCTTTTGCACCAGCCTGAGATTGAAATCGGGAAAATCTATGGGGATGACCAGGTCCGGCTGAAGGCGTTCGATTTCGCGGACAGTTTTTTTAAAGAGCCTCAACAGCGACCCCAGCGATGAGAGTACTTCTATCAGTCCTGACACGGAATGCGAGAGCAGATTGATGACTTGCCGGGATTGGCCGGCCAGGGCTTCGCCGCCAAAGGAATAGAGCTCAAGGGAAGGGAACTTGGCTTTTAATTTTTCACAGAGCAGTCCGCCGTAAAGGTCTGCGGAACGGTCTCCGGCAATGAGTACTATTTTTTTTACGCCGCCAGGCATATTTTCACTCAGAGATAGTTACCAAACATGCTTTAGCCAATAGGATGTGCGCGCGGGCTGGTCTCGATACGTTTTTGTATGCTCAAGGCCAGCCTGAGGGCTTCTTTAGCTTTCTCAGCATCATCGATGCTCAGTTTGCCTTTTTTGACGGATTGGATGAAATCAATGATTTCCTTTTTCAGGGATTCCCCCTTGCTTATGGAAAGCTGTTCCCGGACAATGCCGCCTTTATGTTTTCGGTATATTTCCACGGTCTGCTGGGCATAATCGAGTGAAAGATAGCAGTTGGGCATGAATATTCTTATTTTTCTTTCCACTTTCGATGAAATCCGCGAGGCGGTGATATTAGCGACGCATCCGCCGCGAAAGGTTATCCGGGCATTGGCAATGTCTTCGCGGGACGAAAGGACTTTTACCCCTTTGGCTTCGATTTTTTTTACGGTATCGCGTAAAAGATAGAGGATGATGTCCAAGTCATGTATCATCAGGTCGAGCACCACGCTGATGTCCAACGAGCGGTTAGGATAGGGGCTGAGGCGGTGACACTCGATAAAAACAGGATTTTTTATAGTCTTTTTCACCGCCAGGTAAGCGCTGTTATAGCGTTCAACATGGCCGACAAAAAGCACGGTATTGTTTTTTCGAGCTAATTGCAATAACTTTTCTGCCTCGTGCAGGTTCTGAGTGAGCGGTTTTTCCACGAGCACGGGTATCTTCTGTTCAAGAAAAAAACTGGCTATGGTAAAATGCGTGGTTGTGGGGGTGCAGATACTTACTAAATCTACAAGGCCTTTCAGTTTTTGATAGTGGAGAAATCCGGTGAAGCCAGGGTGCGGGGCTAACTGCTGGGGGTTAGAATCAACCAGATATATTTTACTTATCTCTTTGATCTCTCGATAGATACGTAGATGAATACTCCCTAATTTTCCGATACCGATTATGCCGACTCTCATGCGTGAACTGCGTTAATCTGTCAAGAAGCTGTTTTACGCTTATGGGCCGATAAGAGTCCGATTAAATCGACCTATTTGCTCTCATCGGGACAGGCTGGGATTTAAAAAACGATTGTATCAAATCCCTTGTGGAAAGTCAATTGCTGTGATAAAATCGCATTACCTTTGCGGTTTTTTTAATCCGCCTTCGCGAAATTCACCTCCTGGTAGAGTGGGGAAAGGGGAAGTACGCTTCGGCGGATTTCCGCTTCGCCGAAGAGAATGGGAAGCTTCCATGGGTGCTTGCGCCTTGAGCGAAGTCGAAGGGCA
>CAYNSZ010000167.1:0-3198 GCA_964400075.1 uncultured Planctomycetia bacterium | reverse complement strand
ATTTGGTCTTGCTTAAACGGGCGATAGCCATTAATAACGTTGCCAGCCTGGTTATTACCAAACTCGATATTTTAGGAGGGCTTGAGCGGATACAGGTATGTACTGCCTATGCCCGACAGGGAAAGGTTCTTGAGTCTTTCCCCTCAAGCCTTGACGGCATAAATCCTCAATACCAGGACTTTGAAGGTTTCAAGGCTCCCATCAACGGCGTTAAGCGCTTTCGAGATCTTCCCCGGCCAGCCCGCACCTATATCAACTTTATTGAACGATTCCTCAAGATCCCGGTTGAGTTTGTTTCAGTCGGAGAAAAGCGAGAGGCGATTTTAAGGAAGCCGGGATGATTCCTGGTATGTCTTTCAATTCGCTTGTGTTTGCCGCTTCTTTTACCACTTTACTCTTCTGTTTGTTTCTTGCCCGCTGGATTCTCAAACAGCCCGAAGGCAGTGTGGAGATGAAAACTATCTCGCGCGCTATCGCTGAAGGCGCGCGGGGCTATCTCAGACAGCAATATGCCAGCGTAGCTGTTTTCTTCGCGGTGGTTTTTGTCGTTCTCTTTGCCATGTTTTTAAAGGGGCTCCTGGTGATTTTTGTTCCCATTGCTTTTGTAAGTGGCGGAGCTTTTTCAGGTTTCTGCGGCTGGCTTGGCATGGCTATTGCTACCAAAACCAATGCCCGCACCGCCCAAGCCGCTCGTAAAAGCCTGGGCCGGGCTTTGAGGGTTGCCTATAGCGGCGGCACTGTCATAGCTTTTACCGTGGTAGGCTTGGGACTCCTTGAGATAGCTACCTGGTTTATGATTCTGAAATGGTACTATACGCGGGTTGAGCCTTTGCCTGAGGATGTCTTTTTTACCGCCATTACTTCAACTATGCTTTGCTTTGGGTTAGGGGCTTCAAGTTATGCTTTGTTTGCGCGTTTGGGAGGAGGTATTTATACCAAAGCCGCTGATGTCGGCGCTGACCTTGTGGGTAAGCTTGAGGCAGGAATTCCCGAAGACGATCCGCGTAATCCGGCTGTGATTGCTGACCAGGTCGGCGATACTGTCGGTGACGTTGTCGGTATGGGTGCTGATTTATATGAATCTTACGTTGATTCAATTCTAGCCACTATGGCGCTTGCGGCCGCAGCCGGGCTTCGTTTGCCGGGGATTATTACCCCGTTGCTGGTCGCTGTGTGCGGCGCGGTTGCTTCGCTGATCGGATTTTTTTTCGTCAAAACAGCAGATGACGCTGTTCCCCGAGAGCTGTTGAGGGCCTTACATAGAGGCATATGGGCGGCAGTGATACTTGCGATGGTATTTTCGTTTTTCGTCATCCGCTATGTGCTTGAAGCGAATTTTGGCGTATTCTGGTCGGTGGTTATCGGCTTGCTCGCGGGAGTATTTATCGGCCGGTTTAGCGAATTTTTTACTTCTTCGGCGCATGCTCCGACCCAGAGTTTAGTTCGCGCTTCACATATTGGACCGGCGGCAGTGATTATTAAAGGTATTGCCCTGGGTATGCTCTCACCGGCAGGCCCGGTGCTTGTGGTGGGAGGAGCAATCCTGGCCAGCTTCGCCGTAAGCGGTGGCTTTGGTAATTTCAGTATGGGGCTTTATGGCGTAGGCATATCGAGCGTGGGAATGCTTTCTTTACTGGGGATTATCTTTTCCGCCGATGCCTTTGGGCCGATAGCTGATAATGCCGGAGGAGTGGCTGAAATGGCAAAGCTCGAACCCGAGGCAAGAAAGAGGACAGAACAGCTTGATGCCCTCGGCAGCTTAACCGCGGCAACCGCACGGGGATTTGCCATAGGCTCGGCAGTGCTCACGGCTCTGGTTTTGATTGTGGCCTACCAGCATCATGTTCTCTATGAGTCAACCCGTCTGGGTATCGCGCTTGAGATGGACGCTTCCCTGTTCAACCCTTCCGTTATCATCAGCCTTTTTATCGGGGCAATGATGCCGTTTGTATTTTGCGGCTTATCGCTACACGCGGTTGGCAGGACTGCCGGCGCTATTGTTGAAGAAGTCAGGCGTCAGTTCAACGATTTGCAAGGATTGCTTGAGGGTAAGGTCAGAGCTGATTATTCGCAGTGCGTTTCCCTCGCTACCAGAGCAGCGCAAAGGCAAATGATCCTGCCGTCGCTTTTAGCAATTATTGTCCCGGTGGTTACCGGTCTATTTCTCGGGGTTGAAGCAACGGTTGGCCTGCTGATGGGAGCATTAGCTACTGGGTTTGTCCTTGCGGTCATGATGGTCAACACCGGGGCAACTTTGGAAAATGCCAGGAAATATATCGAGGAAGGTCACTGTGGGGGGAAAGGTTCAGAGATTCATAAAGCGGCCGTTTGCGGCGATAGCGTGGGAGACCCCTTTAAGGATACTGCCGGGCCAACGCTTAGCTTGCTGATCAAATTGATGTGTATGGTTTCGATTGTTTTTAGCGGAGTGGTCATAACTTCATCGTTTATCAAATAAAGTAAGCGCTCCGTTTCCTCCGTATGAGCCCCCTCTGGTCTTATAATCCTTGCCGTCTACTTGGTTGCCAGTGCTAGCAGCTAAAATAAAAACCCCACACGATTAAAGACTGTGGGTAAAAACTCCCGCCGTTATTTTTGCAGAGTTTTTATATCAGCTTAAAAATTGAACGCCCACTTTGTTGGCGTTGCTCCAAACGACTTTGCCGGTGATTTGCCGGTGGCGGTGCAGCAATCCTTCCGGCTGTAGGGTAAGCTTGACTTTCTTGCCTACGGCAACAGGTTTAGCGATATTGAGACAAACTCCATTGTGGGAAATGTTGATGGTTTTAGCTACGGAAAGCTCTTGGCTGGTCTCATAGTCAAGGCAGACTGCCTGAAGGTCGATATTTTTCCTTTTGTAGCGGCGTTCGTTAGTGACTTCGTGCAGGCCTAAGGCTTGTTTTGATTCGCTGGCGCTTATTTCTTTCATTTCCAGATTCACTTCATCACAGAGCAGCGACATGACGCTTCTGAAATGCTGGAGGGCGTGCTGGTCATTACAGGTTATGGTAAAAGTGGCTTGCGGCATGAATGCCTCCTGTTTTTGGGGGGGGTAATGAATATACTTTTTGAGCATAACTTTTTTACTCCTTTTGCCGGTAACTGTCAAGTATTAATTAATCGACCAGCGTAAATCCCGCCGAAGGCGGGATGAATTCGTCCTGGGTTTGAAAGGTAATGACGAATTCATGTCGATTA
>CAYNSZ010000166.1:0-3198 GCA_964400075.1 uncultured Planctomycetia bacterium | reverse complement strand
AGGGAAAATAGGGAAAAAGATACATAACCGCGAAGACCGCGACATTGGCGATGAGCAGAGCCTTGACCGTGGGATATTCGCCCAAAAAAGAATTATAACTGCGTAAACGGAACACCGCTTCTCTCCTTTCTATGCTCACAAACTAACGTGGATGATTATTATACCATACGGAAATTTTCACTCAACAGGCCTCAAGGAACCGCAATACTCTCTGCTTGCCAAAAAACGTAAAACCCTTTACAATGGGTTTACTTTACGGATAATCTATCAGCAATGGCCAGCTCCATGCGTCCCCCATTAGCAATCGGTTTAGGTCTCTTGATCGCGGCGACCGCGATAGGCTTACATGCCCAGCAAGCCAAAGGTTTAAACCTTGCTCCGGCATTGCACTGGCAAAAGTATGACGAAACCAGAATCCAGTGCCAGCTTTGCCCGCGGCGCTGTGTGCTGGCTGACGGCCAAAAGGGATTTTGCCGGGCACGGAAAAACATCGATGGGACTTTATACGCATTGACCTACGGCCAGCCCGTGGCCATACACATCGACCCCATAGAGAAAAAGCCCCTGGCTCACGTCTATCCCGGAACCAAATCATATTCCATCGCCACCGCGGGCTGTAACCTACGCTGCAAATTCTGCCAAAACTGGGAAATTTCCCAGCTTGACCCGGAAAAAGTTACAGTTGCCTATGTCGCGCCTGGAGAAATCGTCAGGCAGGCAAAGGAAAGCGGCTCCCGGACCATTGCTTTTACTTACACTGAACCGACAATTTTTTATGAGTACATGCTCGATATTGCTAAAGCCGCGCGTAAGGAGCAGATTGACTGTGTTATGCATTCTGCCGGTTTTATCAATGAGCAGCCGCTGCGGGAACTTAGCCCCTATCTTAAAGCCGCCAACATCGACCTGAAAGGTTTTGAGGATAAATTTTACTCTAGCTTTTGTGAAGGAAGCGTAGGCACCGTGCTTTCAACCCTTAAGATTCTCAAGGAAGAAGGCGTATGGGTGGAAATCACCAATCTCCTGATCCCGGGAGCAAATGATAGCGAAGAGGACCTGCGCAAGCTCTGCCGCTGGGTAAAAGATAATTTGGGCGAAGATACGCCGGTGCATTTCTCGCGCTTCTTTCCCATGTACAAGCTGACCAATCTCTCCCCCACTCCCCTTTCCAGTCTGCTCAGGGCCCAGCAAATCGCCGCGGAGGAAGGCTTGCATTTTGTCTATGTCGGTAATATCCCCCAGCAGGTCGGTGAAGATACCCATTGCCCGGTATGTAAAAAACTCCTGATTAAGCGGGCCGGTTACCACATCCTGGAAAATAACCTCATTGACGGCGCTTGCCCCCAGTGCCAGACTAAAATCCCCGGTATCTGGGAATAATCCTGCAAATATTTTAAAGAAGAGAGAAAAGAGTATAGAGGACAGAGTAAAGAGAAAAAATATTATTTTTCTCGTATCGAGTATCTCGTATCTAGTAGTATCTTTATCTCTCTACTCTCTACTCTCTACTCTCTACTTTCTACTCTCTACTCGCTACTCGCTTATTAGCCCTTCACCCGAAAAGACAACGCAACCCCATAATCGCGCTTGCGGCGATCAGAACAACCAGACCAAATTGAATTCCCAGAAACGGGATAAGCAAGAGCGAGCAGCAAAGCGTACCCAGGCAGGCTCCGGCTAAATCCGCGGCGTAAATTAACGAAGCTACGCCCTGCCTTGTAGGCAAGCTCTCCTGCAACGAGCGGGTAAGCAAGGGGTAAAAAGCACCGGTAGCCATTCCCGATGCAAACGCATAGAGATAAAACAGGCCATCAGCGTAGAGAAAATATGGGAAACGCACGGTTAAAATGTATAAACTCAGGAATAATCCCAGCCAGCACGCGTAGGGCAGGGAAAAATTTTTTAGGTGTGTGGTGCGCTTACGGTTAGCCAAAAAAACAGCCAGGCTTACGCTGCCCATGAATATTCCTATCAGAATTCCCGCTTTCCAGTAGAGCGCTCCTGAAAACAACTGAAAAAGTACAAAGGTCGCCGTGGTCATGCTTATCGATAAAAATCCGGCGCTGGCGGCTGTGAAAAAGACAAAAATTCTCTTATTAATGACCGTCAGCAAACACACCAGGAGGGCTGCCGCGATAAAGCTCACCATAACCAGTACCCCGGTGCGGCGCACATTGAAACGCAGCCACGGATAAAATTTTGCCTGCTCAAGCAGCAGATAGTAAAGAAAGCCTCTATGGTTGTAGTCTTGGTTTGCGGTCACGGTTGTATCAATCACCGTCTTCATAGAGTCAAGCCGCGCGGGATCAAGCAGGTCCTGCAGGTGATATTCAGTAAAATATTCAGCGCTTATCCCCCGTTGCCTGTACTGGACAAGCATCGCCTCACCCGAAAGAACGCGGTCAGGGGAAGCGATAACCGTCATGGAATCGGAAGGCACAAGAAGCACATGGGGAAAAACTGTCATAAGGGCGTTGATGACGCTGGAGTTAAACCGGAGGAATCCCGGGCTTATAATATCGCGCTTGGAAGGGATATGAAAGCTAAAGACGCCCCCGGGCTCCAGCCTGGCCTTGATAAGTTCAAAAAACTCGTAAGTAAAATAGCGGTTGTAGGCAATGCTTGAAGGCGCAGGCATACTCATGACTATGTAATCATAACGCGCAGAGCTATCTTTAAGAAAAACGCGCGGGTCATCGATGATTACTGACACACGCTTGCTTTCTTCGGCTGAAAGACGCTGCGCGCCGAGAACGGCTAAAACCGGGTTTAATTCAACGCTGTCAATACGCTCGAGGGGATATTTCAGAAGCTCGGCCACTTCACCGGAGTAGAGCGTTCCTATATATAACAGCTGCTTTGGGCCGGGATGGCTGCTTAAGCTGGTGTGGATAAAGGTTTCATTGCTTTCGGTGTCCTCGCTCGATGCAACCAGTGTCCCGGCCAGATAAAGAGAGGTCACGCCGAACTTGCGGGCAATCACCACTGGACCGTAACGAGAGCCTTTGACAAGCAGGATTTCAGCTTGATCAAGCTCTTGCTTCAAGAGAGCGGTGTGGCCGGACACAAACACAGCTGCGCACAGAGCCACTGCGACAGCTGCCAGGAGTTTCTTTATCTTTGCCCGCTCCACGGTAAACAGAAATAAAAGCGGCAAAAAGGCAAAATAAAAAGGATTGGCATAATCCGAAGCAAAAA
>CAYNSZ010000165.1:0-3232 GCA_964400075.1 uncultured Planctomycetia bacterium | reverse complement strand
TAGGCCAAGCCAAATCGTTTGTAAATTTTCCCGATATTAGCCAGATAGGAATACGGGTCAAAGATCTCTTCAAGTTCCGATCTTGTCAGGTACTTCTTAATCGAGGGACTCTGCAAGGCCTTTTCCTTAAAATCGGAATTATGGTTAATCGCCTCCAGCGCCACCTGCTGGACATAATCGTAAGCCTTAACCCGGGATACGCCTTTACTCATAAGTTTAACCAGCATTTTCTGGGAATAAATAATTCCCCGGTTAATCTCGATGTTCTTACGCATGGCTTGGGGATTTACCCGGAGGTTCTTGATAATTTCCAGGAATTTTTTCAGCATATAGTCCAAGGCTATGGTCGAATCAGGCACAATCACCCGCTCTACCGACGAATGAGAAATATCGCGTTCGTGCCAGAGATTGATGTTCTCCGATGCCGCGAGCATGTTGGCGCGCAAGAGCCTGGACAGGCCGCAGATACGCTCGCAGACAATAGGATTCTGCTTATGGGGCATGGCGCTTGAACCCTTCTGCCCCTGGTAAAACGGCTCCATGGCTTCGCCGACTTCACTGCGGTGAAGGTGGCGTATCTCGGTGGCAAACCGCTCAAGACTTGAACCGATCAGAGACAGTAAAGACATGTAGTAGGCGACGCGTTCGCGGGAGACGATCTGGGTGGATATGGCCGCCCGGTTAATCCCTATTTTTCTGCAGATGTATTCTTCGATGCTTGGGTCAAAATAAGCAAAGGTGCCGGCGGCCCCGGAAATTTTGCCGCAGGCGACATAGCCAAGGCTCTCATTAAGAAGCTTACGCTCCTTGAGCAAATCATTGTACAGGTATAAAAATTTCAAGCCAAAACTGTAAATCTCCGCGTGCACGCCGTGCGTACGCGCCATGCAGAGGGTATCCTTGTATTTCAAGGCTTTCTTTTTTACTTCATCCAGAACCGCGTCCAAATCCTTCAGGATGATTTTAGTCACGTCCTTTATCTGCCAGGCAAGAGTCGTATCCAAGAGGTCTGATGAGGTAAGGCCCCGGTGCAAATACTGACCGCTTTTGTCCAGCTGGCCTGAAATATGCTCGAGAAAGGCAACGATGTCATGGTGGGTCTTTTCCTCGATCTTCTGGATCTTGGCTACCGAAAGCTTCACCCTGCTAAAAGCTCGGGCCGCGGAGCGCGGGATCTTGCCGGCTTTGGCAAGCGCCTGACACAGCAAAGTTTCTATGGTGAGAAACCGCTTGTATTTCTCCTCTTCCGTCCAAAGCGCACCGATTTCTCGAGGGGTATAACGCGGGATCATAAGGCTCCTTTTCGTGGCTTGCCGCCTGCTGAAAAGCTTTACCGGCAAACCCAAAGACTTCTAATCTTATCAAAACATTAGCTTTGAGTCAACGAAATTAGCGCAAAACATGCCGCATCCACAGCAAGGATTATGCTAAAACCAGGGCTTAAAATATGAGAATATGCTGCTTTAGGGAAGGGGGAATTTACCGTGCCTGACCTCGGCGGCAAAGGCGCGGACAGCTTTGCGCACCGGCAAAGAAAGATCGCAATATACCTTGGCAAATTGGGGCCGTTTCTTGCGGTACAATCCAAGCACATCGTACAATACCAGTACCTGGCCATCGCAGTATCTGCCTGCTCCGATGCCTATGGTGGGAATCTTAAGCATACGGCTGATACGCCGGGAGAGTTCGCTCGGGATACATTCCAAAACAATGCTAAACACCCCTAGATCTTCCAGGAGTTTTGCCTGTTCGATGAGTTTGGCTGCCGAGGAGTCATCCTTGCCCTGCATGCGAAATCCACCCAGCAGATGGACCGTCTGGGGTGTTAAGCCGATGTGGCCCATTACCGCGATATCCTGCTTAACCAATTGTCTGACCACCGCCGGACATTTATCGAACCATTCGACTTTCACGGCCTGCGCTCCGCAGGCAAGAAACCTGCGGGCATTCCCGAGAGCTCTGGCGGGATTCTTCTGATACGCCGCATAGGGCATGTCCGCAACTATCAGGGCCCGCTGTGCGCCACGGGCCACTGCCCGGGTGTGATGGAACATTTCCTGAAGCGGGACTGCACGGGTCTGGTCTAATCCCAATACGACATTGGCAAGCGAATCGCCGACTAAAATAATATCGACGCCTGCCTCATCGACAAGCGCGGCGAAAGAATAGTCGTAGCAGGTAATCATCACGACTTTGCCCTTGTGCGTACGCCTGATAATGTCATTCACGGTTATTTTGTTCATTGTTGAAGCAGAATTTTTACTCATGAAAGTCATTGCCTCTTCCGGGTAAGGAAAGGTTAACGAAGCAGGTGCATCGCCTCTCCGTCCTTACCTTTCTTAAGCATAAATATCCTCATGGTGGAAGAATTTTTTCCAAGGAACTCATTCACCGTATCCATACCCATGACGAAAAACGCCGTTGACAGGCTGTCCGCGGTAGTACAATTTTCAGTTACCACCGTGACACTGATAAGATCATTGTCGGCAGGATAGCCGGTGCGGGGGTCAATGATGTGGGAATAACGCTTACCCTGGTAGTCAAAGAATTGCTGGTAATTGCCGCTGGTGGCGGCGGCCTCGTCGATGAGGTTTTCCATCTCGATGATCTCATGCGCGGCCTGGGGGTCCTGGATGCCGATACGCCACAAGCGATGGTTGTTTTCGCCCAGACAATAGAGGTCGCCTCCGGCGTTCACCAGAGCACTGTCGATTCCCTGCGCTTTAAGTTTCTGGATAGCTTTATCGACCATGTACCCGTGCGCGATCCCGCCTAAATCGATTTTAAGCCCTTCCCGGGAAATCGTGACCGTATGGTTTTGGCTGTCAATGGTAATGTATTCCATGCCGCACTTCTGTTTCAAAGCATCGATGGTTTCCTGACTGGGAAACTGCCCGAGGGCCTTTTGGCTGATAAGCCCTTTCCAATAGTCAAACAGCACCCCACAGCTTATGTCGAAGGCGCCGGCAGTAAAACTGTTGGCCTGCCGGGCAAAGGATAATAGCTCAATCATTTCCGCAGATACTTTAACCGGCTGGTTATAGGTCTGATTCAGCCGGCTCAGCTCTGAGCCGGGATCGTAATAATCAAACAGTTTGGAGAGGCGCTTGAACTCTTCGTGCACAATGCCCGCGGCCTCCGCAGAAGTAGAAATCACCTCAAGGTAGGTTCCGGCAACGATAAACTTATTGTAGTGATAGGGAACCTGTACGCAGCCGCTCACGGCACAGGC
>CAYNSZ010000164.1:347-3296 GCA_964400075.1 uncultured Planctomycetia bacterium | reverse complement strand
GCGATCTCCTGGTGGAGCTTTGGCCTGCCGCTGATGTCAATGTCAGCCTCTACCACCACTTCATCCATGGTTACCGAAAAAGAACCATAGCGTTTGATGCCGGCTTTGTCAGCGAGGGCATCCTTAAAAGCCTTGCCCAAGGCGATGCCGATATCCTCAATAATATGGTGCTGCAAATCTCCCCGCGCCGTAATTTCGAGGTCAAATAATCCATGGAAGGCAAAGAGCGTCAGAAGATGGTTGAGCGGCTCGATGCCGGTATTTACCTTGGCATCTCCCTGTCCGTCAATGACCAATGTGCCTTGGATATCGACCTCGCTGGTTTTTCTCTTTATCGCTGCTTTTCTCATACCGCTCCTTGCATCAGACTAAACGTTTTTTGACGCTTTCGATATGCTTATGCATCCCTTCAAGGGTGGCTATTTTTTCAAGGACCTCAGCCTCCTCCTGTAACGCCTTTTTGGTATAGCTTAAGACGTGGACTTCTTTCAAAAAGTCCCGTACCGAAAGGCAGGAAAAAAACCGGCTTGAGCCGCCGGTGGGGAGCACATGGCTTGGCCCGGCAGTATAATCTCCCAGGGCAACCGGTGAATAGTCTCCGAGAAAAATCGCTCCGGCATTTCTGATTTTTTTAAGGAGCGAAGCCGGCTTTTTAGTAAGGATCTCGAGATGCTCCGGCGCGATACGGTTGACAGCTTCGCAGCCTTCTTCGAGATTGCGCACCCTGAGAGCAAGGCCGCTGACCTTACATTCCCGGGCCTCCCGTATAATCTTGCGGGAGTTAGTGACCAGGATCCCCATACCGCTATGGTGCTCGATCTGGGCTTCTAAATCGGCGATGATATATTCCAAGTTAGCGTCTTTTGAGGCGAGAATCACGATTTCAGAAGGCCCAGCGAGCATGTCAATGGCCACTTTTCCGAAGAGCTGGCGCTTAGCCTCAGTCACGAATTCATTGCCCGGGCCGACAATTTTGTCGACTTTCCTGATGGTCTTGGTCCCGTAGGCAAGCGCGGCAATAGCCTGGGCGCCGCCAACCCGGTATATCTCCTTGATGTTCAAAAGGGAGGCGATAGCCAGTATAAAGGGATTTAAATTTTTATCGCGTCCGGGAGGAGAAGCAAGGACGACCTCGTTCACTCCCGCCACCAGAGCCGGAATAACCGACATATAGACCGAAGATACCAGCGGTGCGGTGCCTGCCGGCACATATACTCCTACCCGCGCAAGCGGCACCGAGCGGTTAAACAGGACCTTGCCGTTTGCCTGCTTAATGCGGCACATCCGGGGTATCTGGCGCTGGTAAAATTTGGTGACATTTTCAATAACCAGTTTAAATGCCACAATAAGGGATGAGTCAAGTTCATTGAAGGCCGCGCTGATCTCCGACTCGCGTATGCGTAACTCCCGTGGAGATACTTTTACTTTATCGAACTTCTTGGTATATTCGATGAGAGCGCTGTCTCCGTTATCAGCGACATTTTTGATTATTTTGGAGACTTTTTCGGCAATCTTGTTTTTACGCTGCCGCTTTGCCTGCAGCAGCTTTTCTAAGCTCTCGATATTTCTGACAACTCTCATGGCTTACTGAATTCGTTGAAGCAATGCCCTACCTTCTCTAAAAAGTCAGGCCCTCTGGCCTGCAAGATGCCCTGGGCTGAGGTATCCTTACCCCCGCCGCGCAGATCAAGCTCTTTTTTATAGCGGTTGATAAACGCCTTGCAGCTTAAACCTCTCTGCGCTAAATCGTCAGTGACTCCGCAGACAAATATATGATTATCGACCTCTGAAGTCAGAAATACAAACATCGACTGCTTCCCTTTGCGCAGTTGGTCGCTTACATAGAGCAGGGCTTCATAATCATTGCCGGGAATATGATAACTGACAAAAGAGCAGCCATTCACCGGCTTGCCGGCTTTGGCGATTTCCGGAATCTTGGCATTAAGACTTTGCTGGTTATGAGCTTTGAGTTCAGCGCCCTGCGTTCTTACCTGAAGCCTCAGGTTTTCCACGGCAGCCAGAACATCCTCTGGTTTAACATTCAACTCTCTGCTGACAGCTTCCTGACTTTGACGAAATTGCCTAAAATGTTCATATGCTTTTTTACCAACCAAGGCCTCAATACGGCGTATACCGCTAGCAATCGATGATTCACTTTCGATAACCAATGAGCCGATTTCAGCGGTGGTATTGATGTGCGTACCGGCACACAGCTCCCTGCTGTAGCCGGCAATAGAAACCATACGCACGACGTTATCATATTTGTCTTTAAAAAAGGCCAGCGCTCCCTGTTGTTTTGCCGCCTCAAAGGAAAGGCTTTGCTGAGCTACCGCGTCAGCGTTCAATATATAGTCATTGACTAATTCCTCTACCTTTTCAATTTCCTCGGCACTCAGAGCCTTAAAGTGAGTGAAATCGAAACGGAACCTATCCTCATCGACCAGCGAACCCTGCTGAGCCACATGCTCACCTAACACGCTGCGTAAGGCTGCCTGCAAAAGGTGCGTGGCCGTGTGGGCGCGCGCCAGAGCCTTACGCCGGTTGCAGTCTATAATGGCCTTGACCTCACCCTTGCCCAGGCTTGCTCCGGTCAGGCTTCCCTGATGCACAATCGCCTCATCAACCTTAAAAACTCTTTCAACCCTGAATATGGCTTTACCGGCGACTATCGTACCCTGGTCGCAGAGCTGGCCGCCGCTTTCAGGATAAAAGGGAGTTTTATCCAGGACCACCAGTCCTACTTCACCCTCCGCAAGGTTTTGGCGCTCTTTGCCTGCAGCAAACAGCCGAAGTATCCGGACCTGGGACTCGTGGCAATGATAGCCAATAAATTCAGTTTTTTCGCTTAAAGAAAGGTCTTTAGTGATGAAAATGTTTTCCTCAAACATGCTGCTGGAACGGGAACGCTCTCGTTGTTCGTCAAGTAGTCTTTTGGCCCCCTCGAGCTCT
>CAYNSZ010000164.1:0-337 GCA_964400075.1 uncultured Planctomycetia bacterium | reverse complement strand
GCTGCTGGCCGAAGCTCCCATTGCCTCGAATGAAAATCCGCAGGTATCATGAAGATTAAATAATGTCTGGGCGTCGATTGTATCCTGCATGCCCTTTCTTACCTTTTCATACTCAGCTAAAAGCTTTTCCTCTCCATTTTTTAATACAGGAAGGAAACTTTCTTCCTCAGCCCTAATGACCTTCGCAATAATCTCTTTCTTGCTAACAATCTCCGGATAAAAATCACCCATGAGCTCTGCGAATAAAGGGGCTAACGTGTGGATAAAAGGCTCTTTGCAATTAAGACGAAGCGCGTTCGATAATGCCTTTCTTGTAATCTTTCGTATGACATAGCCT
>CAYNSZ010000163.1:0-3313 GCA_964400075.1 uncultured Planctomycetia bacterium | reverse complement strand
CCGACGGCCTCGGTGAAGTAGCGCGCCTGGGTAAGTCCGTTCTGGCCGGTGGTGGCATCCAGCACCAGGATAACCTCGTGGGGGGCGGAAGAGTCCAGCTTGGCAGCGACACGGCGGACTTTTTTAAGCTCCTCCATGAGATTGAACTTGGTGTGAAGTCGGCCGGCGGTATCGATGATGAGAATGTCCACGCCGCGGCTCCTGGCCGCATGGAACGCGTCATAAACCACCGCTCCGGGGTCGGCGCCGGGCTGGTGGGCGATTACGTCCACTCCTGCCCTTTCGCCCTGTTTTTTAAGCTGGTCGATAGCGGCAGCGCGGAAGGTATCCGCCGCGGCAAGCAGGACGGACTTGCCTTCCTTCTTATATTTACAGGCGAGCTTGGCGATAGAGGTGGTCTTGCCGCTGCCATTAACACCAACGACGAGGATGACATGTGGGGGAGTAACAGCGGCGGGAGGCTCGCGCGAAGGAACGGATAAAATTTGGGTCATTTCCTCCCGAAGGAGGGAGCGGACATGAGAGCCGTCCAGCTTTTCATCGGCAGCGCGCTCTTTTACAACATCGATAAGCCGGGAAGCTGTGGCAACACCGACATCGGCGGAGATGAGCAGTTCTTCAAGCTCTTCCCAGACCTCCTTGCCGATAGAGGCGCGGTCGAAGAGGGACATGGCTTTACCGAACCAGTTATCGCGGGTACGCTTCAAGACCTTACCGAAGATATTAATGGGAGGCCTCCGTGAAAATTCACAGTTATTAGTTTACAGTAATTAGTTTAAAGGAATAAAGGGATTTATAAAGCTACGCCCTTGCGCCGGGGCTTGGTCTCCTTAAAATCGGGGCCGGGTTTGACGAGCAGTACCGGGACGCAGGTGTCTTTGATGACTTTAGCAGAGATATTGCTCATATTCCAGCGGCTGATGCCCGATTTACCGGTGCTGGCCATGATAACCAGGTCGGCGGACTGTTCCGCTACATAGCGGGCAATCTGCTCGGCGGGATTGCCTATCAAGACTGTAGCGACAACGTTGAATCCTTTTTTATCCAGGCTTCTAGCGATTTTACAAAGATAGTCAGCGGCAGTCTTGGCCATGCGGCCTAAGGAGATGGGTATCTCCTGGGCACCGGAAACATGGGTGTCAAACACAATGCTCATTTGCGTTTTTTCTATTAAGGGCAGGGCTCGAGGAGTCTTTTTTTCCGGCACAAATTTGTCATACGCCTGGGTCTCGGAGACCTGACCCGTTATTCTTTCAGTGACAGAAACGAGCATAATGCGGGGAATGCTGCAGCCTTTGGCGATTACCTCAAGGTGGGGCAAGGCGAGTTCCGCCAGTTTAGAACCATCAAGGGGCACGACAACTCTATTGTACATGTTTTCCTCCCGTGTTTTTATGACGCAATGCAGACAATGATGAGCAAATTACCTTATATTATTACTATAGCATACTAAAAAGCAAAGAGTGTAGTGGAGAGAAGAGGGAGTTTTCATTTTTGAACTGCTCTTTTAGAAATGCTATTATCAATCGAAATAACGCTAAAAAATGAAAGTTAGAAAATGGATATAAAAAAGGTATATGCAGTCTATTTTAGCCCCACCGGCACCACGGAAAAAACCGCCATAGCTATTGCCGAAGGCACGGGGATACCTTATGAAAAAGTCGACCTGACAACACGCCAGGCAAGGAAAGTTTTTAAGCATACGTTTAAGAAGAATGAGCTGGCTATTGTAGGCCTTCCCGTCTACGGCGGAAGACTGCCGAAGAAGCTCGATGATTTCTTCTCGGGGCTCCAAGGCAACGGTTCGCCGGCAATAGCCCTGGTGTTATACGGAAACCGCGAATATGAGGACGCATTGATAGAACTCAAACTGATTTTAGAAAAACGTGGTTTCAACGTTATAGCCGGGGCGGCATTTATCGGCGAGCACACCTTTAGCAAGAATATCGCCACGGGACGTCCGGACGCAGGGGACCTCGCCATAGCTAATGGTTTTGGACGAAAAGCGGTGAAAAATATCGATAAAATGATACAAGGAACGTTGAAAGTAAACGGCAATTTTCCCTTTAAAGTTGAAGGGTTCGACCCGGCGGAACCGAGGGGGCTTACGGCTTCAGCCATTATCACAACGACGGATGACTGCACGGGCTGCGGGCTCTGCGCGGAAAACTGCCCCTGGGGCGCTATAGATACGGAGGATTTTAAGGTTATCGATTCTTTAAAGTGTTTCCGCTGTTTTCAATGTATCAAATACTGTCCCGTTTCCGCGAAAAAAGTTATTGAACCAAAATTTTATGAATTTCTGGCCGATTTTGAAAAGAGATTGAACGCTCAACGCAAAGAGCCGGAGTTGTTTTTAGTAGAATAGCCAGAACAGATTTTTAGTTTACCCCCTAACCCCGTCTCAAAGTGTGAGGCATGCTCGGCCCATGTAATACCTACTAATCTATAATTGTGTAAAAATCCTATCATACAACCGGCATCCCCTTTCGTAGGCCAGGGCGAGGAATTTCACCGGTTCTTTTTCAGCAGAGTGCGTTGTCATGACTTCAAACAACAGAGGAAAAGTCATATTGGAATCTTTTAGAACCCGGCATAATTCATCCCAATCAATGAAGCCTTCCCACGGAATAACATGGTCGACAAACTCTTTGATTCTATCTGATAAATGAACCGCCACCAGTTTGCTTTTAAGCTCTTGCAGTAATTCAAAAGAACGCGGGCCATCTATCTGGTTATGCGATGAATCATAGCAAAAGCCTATATATTTGGAGTCGGTTTCCAGAAGGACCTTCCTTATAAGTTCCGTGGCAGGACCCGGCACCACATTTTCCAGGGCGAAAGTAATTCCGGTATTTTGCGTAATCACATTAATTTCCCGGCAGACTTTCTTTAACTCTAAATACTTTGAATCCAGTTCATCTTCACCAAAATCAAATGGACCACCATGCAGAACGACTACAGGCGCCTCAAGCTCGACCGATGCTTCGGCGATTGCTTTAAATTTTTCTATACTTGTGTCTATTGCAATAGGGCCGTGAATTGTATCTATATCAAGAGAATACTGCCTTAATATTTTGGAAAGCTTTTGCCGAGCCTCTCTTGATAAATAATCGAAGTGAGACCGATCACTACCGAGCGATATATGAGTGAATCCGGCTTGAGCAATCAATGGAATTTGTTTTTCAATCGGAATATTATAATCGAAGCCAGTTGAAATAGACAGGTTTTTCCTGATCTTCATGACCACCTCCTTACCCGCTTTGCAGCTCTTCCAATATCACCCTGGCTCCCGCTTTGTCTAAGGGTTTGT